>JBLINS010000121.1:0-3239 GCA_047639455.1 Candidatus Omnitrophota bacterium | reverse complement strand
TGAAAAACGTGAATTATTGCTTAAGAAATTAGATAATAAAAAAAGGAAAGAAATTCAGGAATTAATAGAATATCCCAATAATAGCGCTGGTCGTTTAATGACTAAGGAGTTAATGGCATTGCATCTAGATATTAAAGTAAAAGATGCGGTGCACAAAATTCGGGAATATAGCGCCAAAGGATTCACGGGTCTATATGTTTATGTTGTTGATGATAATGGTTGTTTGGTTGGTGTGATGAATATGCGGGATATGCTATTAGCCGAAGACGAAGCTCAGTTGAGCCGAGTTATGCGAAAGAATGTCTTTTGTGTCGATGCGTTTATGGATAGTGAGGAAGTTGCCAATGAGTTGACAACACGAAAATTCTTAGCTGCACCCGTCATCGATCAAGACAAGAGGCTTTTGGGCGTTGTTAAGTCACATCAAATCATAGGTGAAGTGAAGGCTGATGCAGCAGAAGATATTCAAAGAATGTTTGGTGCTGGTGGCAATGAAAGAGCATTCTCACCCATATGGTATAGCATTAAAAAACGCCTCCCTTGGCTGCATGTGAATCTCATTACTGCCTTTATGGCTGCGAGCGTTGTGGCCTTATTTGAAGATATAATCTCTAAGTTGACAATACTAGCGGTTTTTTTACCTGTCGTTGCTGGGCAGGGCGGTAATGCTGGCGCGCAATCCTTGGCGGTTGTCATGCGCGGGCTTGTGATGCGAGAAATACCCATTAATAAAGCTAAAAAACTTGTACTTAAAGAAACCATTCTGGGTGCTATTAATGGTATTGTCATTGGCGCAGTGACTGCATTGGTGGCGTGGATGTGGTTAGGTAACCCATACCTAGGTTTAGTGATTGGGTTGGGAATGGTAGTGAATTTAATCGCGGCGGGATTTTCGGGTGCGGCCATACCTTTGGTTATGAAAAAGGTTGGTCTTGATCCAGCGCAGTGCTCAAGCATTATTCTGACAACAATTACGGACATTATTGGTTTTTTCTCATTTTTGGGATTTGCAGTTTTATTTCAGGAGCATTTGATATGATCAAAAGCCAAAAATGGCGCATCATTTTATCAATAAGCTTAATTTTAATTATTGCTCTTTTTAGTTTGCAAAACTATCAAGTCGTCGAGATAAATTTCTTATTTTTTTCTTTTTTGACTAGTAGAGCTATTGTTGTTTTATTCACTCTTATTGCGGGTATTTTAATTGGGTTATTGTTATCAAAGATGAAAAGGTAATTAAATGAAATTAAGTAAAAGCAAAATATTTGGAACAATAGTAGTCATTCTGGCATGCCAATGGTTACCTGCCGTAGTTAATGCGGAAGATCTTAATCCAGTGGTGGCTGAGGGCCACACCATGTCAGAGAGTGCGACTAAAAAAGCAGAAATAAAGCAAATTGAACAACAAACCACTGAAGCCAAAGAAGTACTTAAGCAAAAAGTCGACGAGATTGATCAGACCAAAATTGAGGCCGAACGTGTAGGCAGAGAAAGGCTTGAATTAGAAAAAGAAGTGGCGATTAAAGAAAAAGAAGCTTTATTGTCAAAACAGGAAGCCGAAGCTCTAATGAAGGTCGCGAATATTCAAAATGATCGTGAAGCCATAAAACAAGCTAAGGTTATTGAAAAAAAAGCTCAAGACTTGGAGCATGAGGCTGTGCTTTCTAAGGAAAAGTTGACTCTTGTGGAGTCAAAGGCGAATCTCGTTCAAGAGAAGCTTGATGCGAATGAAGCAATTATTAAAAGAATTCAATCGGAATTAGCGGTATTGAAAAAAGCCCAAGATTCTAAATTGGGCGTAGGGCATAAATTAACCAAAGTTAGTGTGATAGCTATTATCGGTTTAATGAGCATGCTGCTACTCAATTTTATAATGCGAACTTATAAATCAGTGGCTCTAAGACAAAATCAGCAACTCGTAAATAGTGGCGTGATACGCGAAAGTGAAAGTGTACTACGCACGCGTACGCTAGCTAGTCTTTTTGGATGGCTTGGCTATATTGTGATTTTTTTGATGACGGCTTATTACATTATGAATAGTTTTGGATTCGATGTGGCGCCCTTGATTGCGGGTGCGGGTATAGCTGGATTGGCATTTGGTTTTGGAGGCCAGTATTTGATACGGGACATTATCAATGGTGTTTTTATTTTGTTAGAAGGTCAGATTCGCGTCAATGATGTTGTGAAGATTGGAGAGCATGGAGGTCTTGTAGAAGGTGTGAACTTGAGGATTGTAACCCTGAGAGATCTGGAAGGTCGCGTGATTGTGATACCGAATGGAGAAATTAAAACGGTCATAAATTACACTAAGGAATTCGCTTTTGCATTACTTGATATTGGCATTGCCTATAAAGAGAATGTAGATCGAGTCATTGAAGTCATTAAGGAAACGGGTAGGGAGTTGCGCAAAGACAGTTATTTTAATCGTTTAATCAAAGAAGAACTAGAGATGCTAGGGGTTGATGAATTTGCTGATTCTCAAGTGACAATTAAGTTTAGGATTAAAACGTTGCCGATTAAGCAATGGGAAGTTGCCAGGGAGTTTAGGCGAAGACTCAAAAACCGTTTTGATGAACTTGGCATTGAAATTCCATTCCCTCACAGAACATTGTATTGGGGAGGCGGAACTGAAAATAAATGGCTAAAAGATTTATTGGAATCGCAACAAACCAAGCCGTATGACAAGTGTTGAGAACAATAAAGCGGGACGTTGTTGCTTTATTGCTTTACGTAGCTCACATATCCATTTATTAAGAGGCCATCAAAATGACATCATACACATGCCCAACATGTAGTAAACATTTAAAACGGGATAGGACTTTACTCCTAAAACACACGGGCCTTCATATCCACGATGTCATTAAAAAACAACATCCGAGCTGGAACGAACAAAAAATCAAAAATACAGTCTCCACCCTATCCGCACGCTACCAAGTTACCCGAATAAATTAAATACACACCATCAATACACCTAGTGCAATTGCCGCACCACCTTGGGAAGTAACTAGTAAATCCTATCCACGCCAAAAGTCCCTCATAGCCACTCTGCCAACACGTCAAGCGTAGCTACCACCTTGGTGCAGACACAATATTCGTTATACGACATTGCTTTATAGGATAATCTATCAGGGTAGGGCAATGTGCCTATAACGAGATATTATGTTCGCTTCTTAAGGCAGTTAGATCCTTAAACAAGTATCAGAAACAACCACAATATAAAAATACGGAATCAATCTGTC
>JBLINS010000120.1:0-3348 GCA_047639455.1 Candidatus Omnitrophota bacterium | reverse complement strand
ATAAACCGTGATCAGGGTTTCGAATAAAGCAAAGGCAAATATACTGGGGCCCCAAATCAATACCCATATAGCTTTGGCAATAAATGAAAGCACAAGCTCACCCGGGTGAAAGCGCAAAGCTGTGGTCACATCCACATGTGTGTCCATATGGTGATAACGGTGAAAGCGCCATAAAAATGGCACATGATGATTGAATCTATGCCACCAATAATCAAACAAATCCAAGACAATAATAGTGGCGATGATTTCGACTATACCGTCCAATTTCAACCAATGTGCCAAGCCCCATGCATTTTCATTAGACCACCACAGAAGAGCTAAAAAAGGTGCCATGCATACGGCGCGGGTAATAACCGTATTAACAATGCTCGTCGTCATATGAAAAGAGAAGCGACGTAAACGAGGAGTTTGCCAGACGCGTCTTGGCTTCCATGTTTCAATGCAGAACATGGCCGCCAATGTGCCAAAGAAAAGAATGAGGCGAAGTGAGTTAATATCCAAGGATTTTAAATGGTTAGGTCTTTAAAGCTAAAGCTTGTTTCTATATTCACATCATCTTTAGATGCTTCCGCATAAGGATAGAAAAATATATTCAAAGCATCCGTCGCTTGCTGCGGATCTAAATTAATATCGCGTCCTGATGTTAGTGTGAACTTATTCACATCAAAGCCGCCAAAGAAAAAATCTTTTTTAGCAGGGTTTTTCCACGCCTCAGAAATATCAACTGTCTTCCATTGCCCGTTTGCATTGAATTGAGCCCAGCAATGATAACCCTTGATCTTGCCTCCTGAACTCTCTGGAATCTGAAAACCGATCATGAATCTAGATGGAATATTAGCAGCCCGAGCCAAAGAAATGAATAATGAATGAAAATCAGTGCAATTACCTTTGCCCACTAGGCATACGCGCTGTGTATCACCCTGTCCCCAGCCTGGCGCATCTTTGTCATATTGAACTGTTTTGAATACATAATCAAAAATAGCGCGTGCTTTGGCTTCAGTCCCTTCCAAGCCCTCGGTTAAGTCTCTAGCTATTTCCTTAACCACATCGTCAACAATCATTAAGCGGCTAGGGGTTAAATATTTGGTATCCGCAGGATTCGACAATGCATCTTCTTCATGAATGCTTGGATTGATTTCAACTTGATATGTGATGTCAATGACGACATCTTCACTCAACTCTTCATTGAACTTGAGATAAATCATTTTATTGCCATATTTAGTTTCATCTTGAATGGAATAAGAAATATCATTACTAACTTCTATGGAGCGCTTAACAATTGTTTGTCCAGTGCGGGACTTGGCCATAGGTATCCACACGCTAAAGTCATTGTGTGGAGTCACTTGGTCTGCGGGTATAGTGGTCTTATATTGCAATTCGACTAAACGAGATTCGCCGTTTTGTGCCGGCACAGCCAGAGCGAGAGGGCTGTTTGCTAAAAAACAACTTATTAAACCTAAAAATATAATAGCGCTAATTCTAAATTTACTAATCAATTTCATATTTATAAACCTTTAAAAAACAAGGCCCTAAAAGGACTTATGTCCTTTTAGGGCCTTGAGTTAATTACGATAATGGAATCATATTATCATTGTCGTCATAAGTATAACGCGCTTGGCCATTATCCTTATGAATACGAATATCAACCACTTTTAAATCACCAGCTTGGTCTGATATATCAAAGTCCAAATCTAATTCATCGCCTGAGCCCAAATCCTTCATATCAGTACAAGAGTAGTAATAATCTCCTGTTTTACCGACACGCTCATGCACACGAACTAAACTCAAACGACGATTAACCTCGCCACGCTCATCCAATATCAAGAACGCGCCATGGCGCTTTTCTTGACGATGGATATAGTCTCGAATGGTTTGACGTAATTCTTCTGCACTTGGCTCAGCCGCAGCAGGTGCCGCAAAAAGTCCAAGCGCTAAAACAGCTGCTACAATCGCACTCAATAAATAGGGTGTCTTTTTATTCATTTATATTCACCTTATCTAAGTTAGAGATTAATGGCCGCCATGACTGCCGTGGCCGCCATGTTCACTTGAACCACCTGCCATAGCTGTTAGCTTTGCAGATAATGCTGGATTACTGTCAGCCAAAGCTTCAGCGGCAGCTAATAAAGTTGCGCTATCAGATTTGGCAGCGCTTTTTGCAGGAGCTGCTGCTGCGGCTTTATGACCACCATGTTCTTGACCACCATGCTCACCAGCAAAAACCGCAACCGGTGCTGTGACTAAAGCAAATACTGCTAATAAACTAATTGATAATAAACTAACTTTTTTCATTTTAACTCCTCCTATGTGAATTTATATTCTATCATTCTATAAAAACTTAACAAGGTAATCTTAACTCGTTAGGATTAGCTTACTAAGTTAAATAAGTTAACTTTAACAAATTAAGTTAGGTTTATTTGGCTTCGACCCCAATAATGTCTAAAAAATTAGTGTGATCAGTCAAATCAATGAGAACGTGTTCAGGCTGGTGGGTATTTAGCTCGTCTAATGCATAGGAGCCTGTAGCTACAGCGATGCATTTGGCATCATTCGCTTTGGCGCAAGCAATGTCCTTAGGCGTATCACCTATAATATAGTATTGATTGGGCGATACTGCTTTAGCTCCCTTATCCCCAGCCCTTTGCATGGCTGCAGCAATAATTTCAGCGCGGACAGACGAGTCACATCCAAAGCCACCAAAACTAAAATAATGATCTAATTTGGCATGTTTGAGCTTCATCCAAGAAGTGTCCTGAACATTACCAGTCGCCACACCTAACAAAAGCTCCGGCATAGCGCTTAATTTATCCAATAATTGCACCACACCTGGCATCAACCTAAAATTAGAGCTGTCTAAGAGAGCTTGAGGAAAACGATCTGTATAGGCTTGAATAAAATCTTTAAGCTCTTGGGCACTCAAATCTCTACCCAAAGCCTCTTGTGCGATTTCTTGAAAAATGATTGCATCCGTCTTGCCATCTGGATGGCAATTACCCCATGCGTCTGCCACACCAAATAATTCTTCAAATGCTTGATCGATAGCAATTTGACCCGCTCCTCCAGTCAATAAGAGCGTTCCATCAATATCAAATAATAAAACTGTTTTAATCATGGTTTCTTCTCACACGTCATTGCGAGGAGTGCGTAGCAGCGACGCGGCAATCTAATGTCGTTAAAATGTCCGATATAAGCCGAGATTGCTTCGTCGCTATGCTCCTCGCAATGACGTGTATTAGGGTGTTCATCACAGTGACGTATTCTTTGACGCATCACCTATAAAGCATCCAATAAACAATCACGCCAGTGATTGAAACGTATACCCAGATCGGAAAAGTGATTCGGGCTATG
>JBLINS010000119.1:0-3385 GCA_047639455.1 Candidatus Omnitrophota bacterium | reverse complement strand
TGCGTAAAGTGAATAATGGCCAATGGCAAAAGAATAATCCCAAAGTCAATAAACGCTTGGATCGCAATAATGATGGCAATGTGGGCCGTAGAGAATTACAACGCGCTAAACAAGTACGCCAAAATAATAACAATGGACCAAAACGACGCGACTTAGACAATAATCCTCCAGGTCGACGCGGAGGCCCAGGAGCTAGTCCAGATAGAAATTAAACATAACGACGCGGTGAGAGTGTCTACTTTTACGTATCTGAAACCAATTGATTCAAAAATGTCATCCTGAGGAGCGTGGAACTAGCGACGTGAGGATCTCATTGTTGCACATGGACCCACCTACGCGGTTTCATAGCAAGGCCTTCTAATAGGTCGATGTAATTGAGTTTAAAAGCATTCTGGGAGATCCCTGCCTGCCGGCAGGCAGGCTTACGATGTTTGGGCGCCTCACTGACTCGGCCCTGTTCGTAGCATGGGCTCTTTATTCATCGCCCACTCACTGTGCTTCTCAGGATGACGACTTAAGTAATTGGGTTTTGGTGTTTAAACGAGCCTCATAAATTTTTTCATCACTAGCTCGTCTTAAATCAGTGGTGACTTGACCGAACTGTAATAACCATATAATCCATTTACTTGGATCCCAATGGTACCAACGGACGCCATTACGATAATCATTGGGGAATTTGTGGTGATAATTGTGATAACCTTCCCCGCCTGTGAGTATAGCTCCCAGCCAATTGTCTTTTGCGCTCACACTAGTGTCATAAGTGACTTTGCCAAAGGTATGCGCAAATGAATTAATAAAAAATGTTGATTGAAATACTATGAATAGGCGAGCGATGAAGCCGAATAATAGCCCTTCCAAAGCCTGACCATAAAATGCGCCTATGCAAATAGGTAAGACTATCCCAAAACCTATAGCCCAATATTGAAAGTGCTCGTGTTGATGCATGATCAAGGCATTTTTCTTTAAGTCTTTAACATTATCAAAGTCGATATCCCTTTTCCAAAATAGAATCCAACCGACATGGGCATACCAAAAACCCTTATTAATATCATAGGGATCTTTTTCTGTATCGGTGAATTGATGATGGGTGCGATGTAAAGAGGACCATTTGAGTGCCGATTGTTGGAATGTGGCCGCACCCAGGGCAAGCATAATGAAATGCCAAAATTTGTGGGCCTTATATGTTGAGTGTGAATATAGCCGGTGATACCCAGCCGTAATGCCAGTCGTCGTTGCCGCCGCAAAGCCAACGAAGAGCCATATTCCCACAGGACTAATACCATGCAAATAAATATGCAATGGACAAATGACAATAGTCAAAAATCCAAGCGTGTACATGAATATAATGCTATTCCAGCGATTAAATCTTGTGGGGATGGTTGGGTACTTTTCCATATCCAATTATTATACCTTAACTCGCATTTTGATTTCTAATGCAAAATCCGAGTCTCAAAAAATACGTTCCAAGTTATGCGGTGAATATGAGCATAAATCAAATACCGCCATTCATTGCCGAAAGGGTAGAATGTCTCCATGGCTTGGTATGTTTATCTATTACAATGCAAAGACGCTTCACTATATACGGGCATTACAACGGATATAGTGCGACGGGTTAAAGAGCATAATGCCGGCAAGGGGTCTAAGGCAGTGCGGGCTAAGTTACCTGCTAAATTGGTTTATTCTGAGAAAGCTAAGGACCGATCTGAGGCATCCAAGCGGGAGTGCGAGATCAAGCAAATATCTAGAGAAGATAAGTTGGTTTTGATTGGTTCAAAAATTTAGCGAGATTGAGATTTCTAGAGAGCGTACTTCACCAATGTTTGGAATTAGGTTGAGTCATAAGCTTATTAACCATGTCAGTGCGAGTTGCGCTAAGGCCGGGTACGCTCTAGCTTCACCGGCATTAGGTGTCGAATATAAATAAAATTGTGTAAATCATGTCTCCGGTATAGACCGGGCGTTGTGACACAGCCTGACTGCGAGGTGCGCGTAGCAGCAGCTTCAATAGATACTGGGGATCGAACATTAACAAAGATTGAGTGATAACTTGAATTATCATATTATTTGATATACACTCTGTATATCAAAGGAGGTTCTTATGTTAATGAAAGTTCACGCCAAAGGTCAAATTGTTATACCAAGCCAAATCCGCAAAGCACTCCAAATCAAAATCGGAGATGTTATAGACATTGTTATTGATAATACCAAACAAGTAAAGCTTAGAAAGATACGCAGTCATAAGTCACATGATTTAGCAGGCTGCTTCCACAAATACGCCTCTAATATTCAATTTCCAACTTCCAAAAAAATGAATGCTGCTTTAGCCGATGGGTTGGCTGGGGGTTATTCTGGATGAGTCAACCATTCATTGATACCAATATTATTATTCGTTATTTTACCGAGAATCCTCAAACAACTAAAACATATCAAGGCGTATTCCCTTTTTTCTCAAGGCTTGAAACGGGTGAATTAGTAGCTGAATTGCCAGAGCTGGTTGTTTTTGAGGCTTATTATGTTTTGACCAAGATTTATAATATTGATCAAGCTGAGGTGGCCCAGAATTTAGCTGTCATTATTCCATTCAAAGGCATTGTTATGCACAACAAGCCCATTATCATTGCAACTCTGGAATTTCTCCAAACCAAAAAAACAGATCTAGTCGACGCTTACCTCATCACTGCATCCAAACATTCTAAAACTAAAGGTGTTTATTCTTACGACAAGGGTTTTGCAAAACAAGGACTCAAACTGCTTCCAATTGAATAATATTTATCGAGCAAGTTGATGCACTTTCTCGAGCCAATCTTCTTGTAAGATCTTTATTCCCACAAACCATTTGAGCATTAACCTTAGCTAATATTACCGGATCATAAAATATTCAAATTAATTATTTAATTAATAATTATAAGCGTTTATGGCTATGCCATTGTAATCCTTAATATCTTCAACTATATTTTACATATGAAGAAATCCTCTGGGTTCACATTAATGGAGCTACTTATAGTCATTGTTGTTTTGGGTGTTTTGGCTGGTGTATCTATGCCGGTGTATACAGCTATAGTCTGGAAGGCACGTTATGCGGAGGTGTTCTCCACCGTTGGAGCTGTTGTACGTGCAAAAAAAGCTTATTATGCTGAACATGGAAACTATGGTGGTGATGTGGGGTATACGGCTAATAGTTGTCACGCGGGAGCTGGCACGTCTAGTTTTGATCACCAAGTTGAAGCAGGTTTGGGTATTGAAATCCCCCAAAACGCTTTTTTTCAATACCTTATCTACCCCTCGGTGAATTTTCCAAATTGGAATAATGTGTATTTTAAGCAGCTAGGTTATGACTGGGCCTGGTATTACAGTTACACTGATAACACTTGGCATGTGTATGGAG
>JBLINS010000118.1:0-3398 GCA_047639455.1 Candidatus Omnitrophota bacterium | reverse complement strand
GATTTATCAAGTGACTGAATTTCTGATTGGTTATCAATATACGCTCCAATGAATACCGTATTGGCTGACGTAGCATCTCCATCTATCAATTCAAGCTTGTTCAATAAACTCTTGGCATCACGACTTGTGTTTGCAGCTAGTTCAATTATAGTGTAGCCAGTAAGATCAACACCCTCTGCTTTTAAGTACGCTTTGTCAGCAACGGTTAGAGCAGCATATTGAATAACCTGAGCATTTAGTAACTGCTCTTCTATTGTCTTGCGTTGTATAGCCTTAAGAATATGCTGGCTACGAACAGCCTCTGCAGTCAAGATAGTGCGCTTAACGCCTTCCAAACCTATGGCCTTGTCACTAAATTTAATCTGGTCACTCATATCCTCTGGGAATAAGGCCGCAATAGTTTCAGTAATGCGTCCAACTTGATTCAAGTTGTCATATACAAAAGTTAATTGCTCAATTGGATCCGCGATATCATCTAATCGATCCATAAAAGCAGCATTGCTAGCGCGATTAGTCTCTATAACCGCAGATCCTACAGCAGAAAGAATTTCATTCAATGAAAGTTTTGCTTCTTTTGTGTCAATGAATAGGGCATGATTGTACTCATCGTTGGCCAAAGCTGCATTAAACGCCTCACGTGCGTCTACTTGATTCACGGGAATCACATCAATACTTGAATCATACGATACGGCCTCACTCAATAATGAAATATCACCTGTAGGCACATATAATTGCACTTTGGTATCTACTCGCCCAGGCGCTGCACCCATAGCTGTACGCACACTCTTCAACACATCATCTGCTCGACGAGCCTCGCCGCCCTTAAGAGTGATGCCCACCAATACCTTAGGAGTGATTGGCGCCAAGCGTCCAGCTGCGCTTGTATCACTTCTCGTTTCAACTGCAGCCACTAAACCTGATTGTATGTTGTATTCAACTTGGGTCAACTCAGTCACGCCACCGTTTAGGCGGGTATCACGTTGGGCTGGTCCAGTAGCAATGTTGATTTGCCACGAACCAGAGACTATATTAGTGCCTGGGCGCTGAGCCGCCGCCCAATCAATTGCATTAATGCTTTGCTCTTGCAAAAAGTTCTGTAGAGCCTCACGTGATTCGGCAATAATGGCTAGAGTTGCATTCTCACCGCCTGGACCAATAGGAAAGACAGATATGCCTGCTGCACGTCCCGCTGCAATTAAGTCTTTGGCATAATTGGAATAAAGACTGTGATCCAATAGCTCCTCATCAAGTTTTTCATATAAATCTTTAAGAATGGTATTATCACGTAATTGCAAAGCAAAGCTACCTTCAGGTAAATTATGAAACCATCCATCAACTTGAGCTAATTCATAAAGCGCAATTTGCATCCAACGTTTAAGCATGTCGTCGCGAATATCCACCACTACATTATTAGCGACTATGACATTTTTTATATCATTTGAGGCAAGTGCGGCATTATAAGCATGTGTTGCATTTAATTGTTTTATTAATAAAGTAATGCCTATCGGATCTTGAGTTTTAATTAAATCCACCCACATTGTTTTGATTAAATCTGCTTGGTTATTACCCTCAAAAATGCCATCTTTGAATGTCGCGCCTATTTGCACATGCGCTATGCGCTCTTGCAAGAAAGCTATATCTGTTGTCAAAGCCTCAGAAAGTATGCGTCTACCCTCTCCGGCGCGCTCAATCAAGTAATGCGTCGCCACTCCACCGACATTATTCCCATAAACGCCCTGTGAACCCGTAAATCCTCCAAAAATATTATTCTCAAGGTATTGAGTGTATGCGGCTATATCAGCCTCCGACCAGAAGCTACCATCTGTTTTAGTCGGTTGAGCTAATTCAACAGCTGCTGTCACCAATGCTTGATAATATGCATTTGAAGCTTCAAATCGTCCCAATATTGCCCATATAGGCTCATCAAAACTAATTTTGAATCCACTTAATCCAAAAGAATTAAATATATAAGCAGGGGCATTCAATACACCATATTCAGCCCACTTAGCATCAGCTTGATCACTCACGCCTATATAAACATCATCATTGGTAATAGCCTTACCCCCATATGGAGTGTCTAAACCATAATGTCGCGTCGGATTATCTAATATGACTATGTCGGCCTTGGATTCGTCCAGAGCCTCTACAACAACTTTCATTTGACCACCCATTATCGTGGTGACCGCAAACAAGCTTTGATTTGTATCTCGTAACTCATCTGGTAACATTTCTTGCAATTTAACGCCTTCTTCAGCCGAAAATAAATCCATACCAGAAGATGCGCCATCGAGTACACGATATGCAAAAGTGCTTGTCCAATCATTACCAATTGTGCGCAAGGTAGCTCTTGCATCTTGCGCATTGCGATTAGTCTTAAAAGGAATCTCAAAATCAAGTTTAGAATCATAATACAAGCCTGTTACGATTGGTTTAGCTAATGGGCTGGCTTGTCGCGCTGCTTTGGCGAGGCCTTCTGTGCTTGTAGCTTGAATAATTGCGTCAAGTTCAGGTAATTGATATTTTTTAGCCACTGTCTCCATAAATGGATAGGTCTGTAAAAATGTATCAAACTTTGCTTTAGCGGTCCGATATTCTGTCTCGTCTTGAGCGTCATAAGCAAATATAATTTGCTGAGCTAAGAACTCTAAATCAGCTTCAAAAGGTCCTCTATAAAGTTTTGCATACTCCCGAATATTATTACTCCAAGAATGATCTGTATCTATGGCATTAGCAATCATAGTATTCCAGGTTTGTCTTTTTTCTCGATAAGTCTCCAAAGCATATTCGATCATTTCCCAAAAAGCTTCAGGGGTATAATCTTCGAATGTAAAACCATTTTCTAAATGAGTGACAGTATCTTTTAAGCCGCCTACATTTCTCACAATGGGTAGAGTTCCATAATTTCCAGCCAAAATTTGAGTCAATCCCATTGGCTCATATTTAGATGGAACCATAAACATATCGCTACCAGCAAAAATTAATTGATCCACATTCTCGATGCGATACGCATCTGATAATTCAACAGCTTCTATTTTAGGGTCACCCGTGATATTAATACTCAGCTTGCCCGCATAATCAGCTCTATCCGCCAAAGCTTCTAATTGACTCACCAATTCAACAACCAATGGATCATCTTTCGATCCAAATCCCAAGAAGACAACTTGCATACCATTAGCTATCATTTTTTGAATATTGCTGACAATTAAGTGCGTGCCTTTTTGATGCGGGTCAATACGGCTAATAACGGATATGATTGGATTATCAGGATTAACGGCCAAACCTAATTGCCTTTGTAATTCTGATTTAGCCTTAGCCTTAAACCCATTTTGTATATCCTCTTGAGTAAAGCCTCTAAAGTAAACATCTTCATTTTTCTCAACCCCATTCAAAATACCTGT
>JBLINS010000117.1:0-3515 GCA_047639455.1 Candidatus Omnitrophota bacterium | reverse complement strand
AAACATCGCAATGTCCTAAAAGAAGCTATGCTTAGCCAAGGATTCAGCCCGATTAGCATGGAATGGTGGCATTATAATGCTCCCGAACCCAAAACCTATGATTTGATGGATGTGCCTATCGCAGAATTGGGAGAAAGTGACCATTTTTAATTAATATATATTATAATATGCGTTCGAGATCTGAGCTCAATATATAGACCGACGCTCAAGTTATTTGCTAAAAAATAATTTATTTTGAATGGGGGATACGATGAATCATGATATTGAGGTAGTGACAGAAAAAGTGCAAAAAGAATCAATGCACTTCAATCGCTTGAAGTCAGAAATCCATAAAGTGATTGTTGGGCAAGAACATCTAATCAATCGTTTAATTATGTCTTTGCTTGTGAATGGACATATATTAATTGAGGGCGTACCAGGACTTGCTAAGACTAAATCTATTTTTACTTTGGCTAAGGCTATAAAGACGGATTTTCAGCGTATTCAATTCACGCCTGATTTGCTTCCTGCTGATTTATTGGGTACACAGGTTTATAATCCCAAAACAGGGGACTTCACTACAAAAAAAGGCCCGATATTTTCTAATATTATTTTGGCTGACGAAATTAATCGTGCGCCCGCTAAGGTGCAGAGCGCATTATTGGAGGCTATGCAAGAGCGGCGTGTGACCATTGCTGGCACAACCTATCCATTAACTGATCCATTTTTAGTTATGGCGACTCAAAACCCAATTGAACAAGAGGGCACTTATCCATTGCCTGAAGCTCAAGTGGATCGCTTTACCTTTAAAGTAGAAATCACTTACCCTTCTAAAGAGCAAGAATTACAAATCATGGATATGGTTGCCGGTCGAGATGATACGGAAGTGCAAGGTGTATTGAGTCCAGATGATATATTGCGTGCCCGCCAAGCGGTGTCTGAGATTTATGTTGATGATAAGATTAAACAGTATATCGTTAATATCATTGAGGCCACTAGACACCCAGATAAATACCGTTTAGACATGAAGCACTTAATTCAATACGGCGCATCTCCTAGAGCCACGATTTACCTTAATATGGCGGCGCGTGCCAATGCATTCATGGAGGGACGCGGTTTTGTGATTCCAGAAGACGTTAAGGCAGTTGGTGCCGATATATTGAGACATCGCGTGATTGTGACTTATGAAGCCGAGGCCGAAGAGTTGAAGTCTGTTGACTTAGTTCAAAAGATTTTTGACAAGGTTGATGTTCCATAGATCCAGGCTCCAGTCCTGAAAAGCGGAGAAATTATTCAATTCATTTTTGATCAATTCGTTGCACTCGCAAAAATATCCTCAATGTGGCCAAAACCACACCTCCGGTATTTTTACTCGCGCGCCTCTTGATCAAAACGACTTGAATAATTTCTCACGCAGTTCAGTCCTAGAACCTGGATCGCTGAATTATATTTACTGTTTATAAGGTGTGTTGAATATTAATAAACTTGAATAGTTATTTGCTCTAGATTGCCGCGGCCAAACGGCAGCCTCGCCTGTCTGCCGACAGGCAGGCAATGACGGGGTGTTGCGACACTGTCTGAATGATGCAATCAATTAATAAATTTTAGTCATAAGTACAATCGAAGGTTTGGAAATATGATATCTAAAGAACTATTCTCAAAAATTAAACATATTGATATCACCACATCGCGTTTGGTGGATAGCGTTTTTGCTGGTGAATACCATTCCGTGTTTAAGGGTAAGGGTCTTGAATTCGATGAGGTTCGCGAATACGTGCCAGGGGACGATATCCGGGACATTGATTGGAATGTTACGGCCAAAACGGGTGTTCCGCATACCAAGCGTTTTGTGGAAGCTCGTGAATTGACCGTTGTATTCATGGTAGATGTCTCGGCTTCAGAATACTTTGGATCCAAAGCACGCAGTAAGTCCGAAATCATTGCTGAGATTTGTGCTCTATTGGCTTTTAGCGCAATTAAGAATAATGATCGTGTAGGGGTTTTGTTCTTTAGTGATCGTGTAGAAAAATTCATCACACCCCAAAAAGGCAAGCGCCACGTCTTGCGCGTGATCCGCGAAATTCTAGATTTTAAACCCAAAGGCAAAAAGACAGATTTGAATGTTGCTTTGCGGGCTTTGAATGACATCATGACTAAGAAAGCTACTGTTTTTTTGTTCTCGGATTTTTTTGATCAAGGATTTGAAAAATTACTCAAGATTAGCCATCGTAAACACGATATGGTTGGCGTGGTTGTGCATGATTTGAGGGAGACGGATTTTCCGGGTTTGGGATTCTTAGAAATAGAGGATATTGAAACGGGCCAGCGTGTGACTATGAATAGCTCGAACCGTGGTTTTAGAAAAAGATTTTCTAAAATATCATCTGAACGTCGCAATGAATTGCAGCGGACTTTTGACTCTATGCGTATGGATCATATTCATATACGATCTGATGAACCTTATACGGAGGCACTCATTCAATTTTTTAGGCAAAGGGCCAAACGTTTTAAATATGCTTAAAAAGTCTTTTGTGAATGGGTGTTTTGACCCCAAAATAATCCTTTTAAGTGCATTGATCATTTTTGGCTATGACATGAATGTTATGGCTAAGAGCGCTGTTTTTGAATTATCCTTTGAGGCCGACAAGGAAGTCGTGACCATAGGCGATGAGATTCATGTTGCGATAGACGTTTTGCATAGCAGTGATTTTGAATTATTAGACTTGAATCCCAAGCTCGCCATAAAGCCTTTTGAAATCAAATCAATTCAGCGCTCAGCAGCTACAATTGCGAATAGAGCGACTAATGAGAGCTTTGATTTGATATTGACCATATTTGAATTAGGCGAATACCAAATACCCAAATTACCCATTGAATTCAAGAAGCCTGATGGCACCAAGGGCACTGTTTATACGGACGTCTGGCCAATTAAAGTCGTGAGCGTGCGACCCAATACCGATCCGACTGTTGATATACATGATTTGAAGGGGCAAAAAAAATTACCTTTAGATCCAGAAAAAGTGCGGCAGCTCTGGATTGCCGGCTTGTCTATAGTGAGCGCATTATTATTGATTGGGCTGATATTTTTTGGTGTGCGCAAGTATCTGAATTGGCGTAAGAACCGAATGCCGCCCTATGAAAAGGCGATGGCAAAACTCAATGCTCTGGGCAGCATGCCTCTTCAAGACGCTGATCAAATACGTATTTTTTATACGGACTTATCGCATTTATTAAGAGAATACTTTAGGGGCCAATTCAAGTTTGGGTCAGTGGAGTGGACGACGCAAGATTATCAAGGTCAGGTTTATCGAAGTTTTTTATTGGAGCGAGAGGCTAATGAATTAATGGATTTATTAAAGCAGGCCGATTTAGTTAAATTTGCCAAGCTCGCACCCGATGTTGAGAAGAGCCAGCAGTATCTAGCGAATGCCAAAACTATTGTTGAAGAGAGCAAAATACGTTTTGATGCTGAGGATTCTAAGCGCGCTAAGAAAGCCAACGATATCAAGGCAAGCCAAATGAAGAGGGGTGAGCTT
>JBLINS010000116.1:0-3525 GCA_047639455.1 Candidatus Omnitrophota bacterium | reverse complement strand
TATGGCGACACAGACCTGGCAGGTATTGGACCAGTATTACTAAGTGCCGAGTGGAAGCAATTCAGCATTGATTTAGAGTTTAAAGATTTATCCAGAATTGTTGGTGGATTTGCTTTGGCGGTTAACTTAGATAATAACCCTGATGGCATGACATTCTTTTTAGATGACATTAGATACGAATAACTATAAACAACTATATAGGTAAAAATTATGAAATTTGGCAAACATATCATCACAGTTATCATTCTTGGCGCGCTCACTGCTTCAATAGGTTATTACCTATATGAACAAAAAATGAGTCGATTACCTGTATTGAGTTTAAAAAAGCATGCCAATGGTGGGTTCACTTTTGGTTTGGATGGTAAGCCATTTATTGTTAGAGGTGTTTGCTATAACCCAATACCAGTCGGCAAAGATTATGAGTATGACTTTTGGGCTGATCCAAATAAGCCTTGGATCACTGACGGTAAACTCATGCAAGATATGGGTGTTAATGCTGTACGCTTGTACCGTTTAGGTAAGAATCGTGACGCGGTCAAAAACGTTATTAGTGATCTTTATCGCAAGAATGGCATACGTACATTTGCAGGTCATTATTTGGGATTCTGGGATTGGCCACCTGCTAATTATGCCAATGCTGGTTTTAGGAAGAATATGATTGCTGAAGTTGTGAAGATGGTCCAAGACTTCAAGGATGAGCCTGGTATTATTGGGTGGATAATTGGTAATGAAAATAATTATAGCTTTGACCGCAATTTGCGCGCATGGTCAAGTGATGAATTGGATGCATTAGAAGATCCAGATGAACGCCACAGACAAATGGCCACAATTTATTATTCTTTTATAGATGAATTGTCTGTCGAAATAAAAAAAGTTGATCCAATTAGACCCGTTATTATGGGCGTTGGTGAAGTGAAGAGTTTGCATATAGCAGCTGAAGTCACGCCTAATGTAGATGTCTTGGGTATGATCGCTTACCGCGGTGCTACTTTTGGCAATATGTTTAGAGAAATTAAACAAAAGTATAATAAACCCGTCCTATTAACGGAGTATGGAGCAGATCGTTTTAATGCTTATACAGCTGAAGAGGATGAGAAGTCACAATCGCGCTTTTTGGAATTACAATGGAAAGATATTGAACGCAATTCTACTATTCGTAATGATAAGGGCAATTGTATTGGTGGGATTATATTTGAGTGGACAGATGAATGGTGGAAGGCTAATGAGAATTTGGCGCATACTTGGGGCATTCACGATAAAGTAGCCCAGTGGTCACATTCCTCTTATTACTATGATTATGAAGCTGCAGGCCATATGAATATCAATGAAGAGTGGTGGGGAATTGTTGGTCTCAAGCCTCGTCCCGAAAATTTGACAAACACTATTGATAAACGTGAGCTCAAGTCTGGTTATTATGTGATGCAAGGTCTTTGGGGTAAGAACCGTAATGAGCCAGATGCTGATTTATTGACGCGCACTAGCATTGATTCAAGCAAAGCAACCAATTCAGCATTAAAAAATGCAACGGCTAAGTCTCAAGCGGCAGCGGTTTTGCAGCCAGCCGCCACATCAAGCGCAGCATCTGCGGGACAAATAACAGCTAGCTCAACCACGCCTACGACCAATTCAATCAATGCGTCCGCACAATCAACTTCATTGCCAGCGCGTACGATTGTGCCAGTTTCGGCTCCCATTCCATCTGGAGTTGCAGCAAGCGCTGCTCCTGTAGCCCAAACTGTAGCCGTTAATCTTGCTCCGCAAGCTAATTCGCCTGTTAGTCAGCCTGTTAGTGTATTGTCGAATCAGGGTGGTGGACATAGCCTGTATCGTGATAATGAAATGAATTTGATAAAAGGTGTGGTCTATAGCCCGTTTGGTATAGGTCAAGGACCAGGTAAGCCATTTTGGAATAGCAGCTTCAGTCCATGGACTGAGGATGCTGCTCTACTAAAAGACATGGGTGCCAATGCGGTTAGGATATACTCAGATGGAACACATTCAGATGTTGAACAAGAAGCTATTCGATTATTTAATGCTGAAGGCATACAAACCTATTTAGGTATACATTTTGAATCCAAATCAAGATCCGCATTAGACGTCCAAACACAAGCTTTGGCATTGGTTCAAAATTATAAGGCCAATCCGGGCATAGCCGCATGGATTCTCGGCGGTGAGGACGTGTCGGGATATAAGTTAAACACATCTATTTGGCCAACAAACGCGGACTATTACAAATGGGTGAATGCATTAGCGACTGAAATCAAAAAAATTGATCCAACTCGACTCATAATTCTCAATGTTGGCAGTCTTGCCAATACGGGTGCAGCTTCCCAAATCACTCCCAATATCGACGTTTTGGGTGTGAGCCTACAGGGAAACGAATCTTTAGGTGATTTATTTGCCAATACTACCCGTCGATATAATCAAGCTATTGTTGTTTTACGCTTAGGAGCAGATCGTTTTAATAACCTAACCATAGTTGAAGCAGAATCTGATCAAGCAAAAATTATCGGCAATCAATGGACTCAAGTATTGCAAAGCTCTTCTTTCCGTCAAGCAGATGGTCACGCTATTGGTGCATTTGTCTACGAATGGACTGATCAATGGTGGCGAGCTAATCAAAAGTCACCAGACTCATGGAGTGTTCAAGATACCGACGCACAATCTGTGCAACAGAGTTTTGAATATGATTATGAATCCAATAGCGTGAATAATGTTAACGATGAATGGTGGGGCTTGATCGGATTAGAAAAAACTGCTGATGGTGCTGACGACCGCCGCATCCCCAAAAGTGCTTATTATGTACTTATGGGTCAATGGAATACACCTCTCCAATCATCAAACTCAGAATAGGTTGTTAGCAATTAAATTTAACACTCTTCTAAATTTAAAAAAAAGCTATGAATAAAATAAGAACAGCTTTATTTGGAGTTGGAAATTGCGCGAGCGCATTAGTGCAGGGTCGTTATTATTATGCTGATAAATCAGCCAATGTACCAGGCTTAATCACTAAGGATTTGGGCGGGTATTATGCCAGCGATATTGATTATGTAGCCGCTTTTGATATTGATCAACGCAAGGTTGGCAAGGATTTGAGCGAAGCTATTTTTTCGCCACCGAATTGCACAACTATCTTTCAAAAAGAAATTCCTCCCATGAATTGCGTGGTTGAAATGGGCCATATTATTGATAGTATAGCCAATCACAACAATACCTTTCCTGATAATGAAAGATTTTGTCCCTTAGCAAATATTGATTCTGATGAAAGAGAAGCGCAAAGAAGGATAGTCGAGTCTCTCCGGCGGCATAAAGTTGAAGTTGTTGTTAATTATCTACCTGTGGGCAGTGAACAAAATGTGCATTTATACGCACGTTGCGCTATTGAGGCGGGTGCGGCCTTTGTGAACGCAGTTCCTGTTTTTGTATCCAAAACTATGGGTGAGCAATTCCGTAAGGCGGAATTACCGATATTAGGTGATGATATCAAGTCACAAGTAGGGGCAACCATTATTCATCGCGTATTGG
>JBLINS010000115.1:0-3525 GCA_047639455.1 Candidatus Omnitrophota bacterium | reverse complement strand
CGTTTGCGCAGCTGGTGAAATATCATTACCCTCTAATGGCATTAAGAGGAGTTGTTCGTATTTATTGTGGTCGGTTTCGAAGGTGACGACGGGGGTTAGGACGACATAGGAATAGTCTTTTTCTCTTAATAGGCGTGTGAGGTTATGGGTGTGATAACCACCCGCTATCATGAAGGCCGCTTGCTGACCTTCTTCTTGCATGATGCGCTCGGTATTCTCAACAAAGGCTTCGTCTCTGTCGTTGACCGTTTCATAAAAATCACGCAAGTCACTTTCAGCATCATCAATGCTTGAGAGATAAGGAATTAAGTCTTCGAGATAATCTAATTCTTCTAGTTTTAGGTTTAAAAAGGCTTCCCATGATTGAGTATTGAAGTCAGGACGGTTAGCTATGAATGTTTGAAAGTCTGTTGAAGACATTTGAATACGGTAGGCCTTGTCCAATAGTCCTACATATCTATCAATGATGCGCACACGGCGCGTGTCTTCTTCAGTTAAGAGGACTTTATAAAATTCATCTTCTAATCTTTCGATTTGTTCTAATAATGGATTGAGTTTTAAATCGGTGAACGCTTTGAGGTAATCATAATACTTATTTAATTCTTTATGATTAGTTGAGTCCATGCCATATTCCTTGGCTAAGGTGAATACACGTGTGAGGAGTGAGTATTGAGAGATTTGTAAGTTCTTAGATCGTTTAGATGCTTCAATGATATGGTTTATTTCATCTTTGGCGCCTTTTTGACTAATAGAGCGATACAGTGCGCCTTGCTCACGATTAGCTAGTTCAAAATCAATGGCTTTTTCTTTAAGCCTTAATTGCTTTAATTGAGAAACTTCAGGATAGTCTTGAATCAGCTTGATTTGAGCCTCTTCTTGTAATGCGAAGAAGTCATCCAAATAAGGTGTGAAGCCACCGCCCTCTGAATCAGATTTGGCCTTGGCCAATTCATAATCCAATAATATTTTAGGATAAAGCTTGGTTTTGACCTTGGAGATGCTTATATTAATTTTGTGCAAATAAAGTAATATGTCGCGGCGTCTTTTGACCAAGTTGGAGTACGTCTTTAAGTTTTTTTCATATAAGTCTTGATATTCCATACCCCTAATGCTCATAGGTAAGTCAGAGGTTAAGTTCAAATACTCTTCTCCCGAAATCACACCTTCCATCAAAAAGCGTTTAGCGGCTATTTGCCAAGTCTTGGCATCCGCCAAGTCTTTAACCTCATCCAAAGTCACATCTTTAGAACTACCTTCAGCTAAGATTAAAGAGAGTCCATAAGTGCGCATCATTTCGTCCAAGGACCCAGCCAAAGACATTTGGCCGCTATAATTGGAATGCGCGTCTTCGATTAAAATAATTAATTTTTGGTTTAACTTAGATGTGGATTGATGAATTTCTTTTAAGGTCGCATGTTCATAAGGCACTTGAATATTTGTTGGATTAGCCAAAATTTGATTGACAGTTGTCGCCACCACTCGAGATGGCGCTTTGAATAATTCCGATGCCCCCCAAGCCATATCTTGAGCCAAAAAGCATATCAATATACAACTAATGATATATGGATTTTTAATACAGCTCTTTGACATCATTGACTATCAACCTCTTCAGCGTTTACGGGACCAGGTCCCGTATATATTCATATATATAGTACATATAAGTAGAACTAACAGACTTATACTGAAGTATGGCTGTTTAATCATCTTTTTTCAAGTTTTAACAATGCTATATTTAGCACTAATTACATATTGAAAAGGCGAAAGAATGTCATTGCCTCGCCTGTCGGCGGACAGGCGAGGCCGTTTTCTACAAGGGTTCTCACTGACTCCCTGTCTGCCGACAGGCAGGGAACCCGTTCGTAGAATGGGCTCTTTATTCATCGCCCACTCACCGTGGCAATCTCATGATATAAGATGTTTGATATGAACGAGTTACTTACTACATTAGTGAGTTGAGATTGCCGCAGGACTTGCTTCGCGTCCTTCGCAATGACGCGGCAGACAGAAGTGCGCACTCTCACGAAGAGCTTAGGCCTTAATGTTAATTGAGTTGAACTTGGGGGTCGAGATTGAAATCGGGGGTATTCATATGTTGCGTTTTTGAAGATTGGCGCATAGAAATCGCGGTTGTATCGAGTGACTTTTGTTGCTTATCCAGGTCTATTGGGGCCTTGAATTGAGTTAATTTGAGGTGTTTGCCGTTCTGGACGTAGAGTTGGGCCAAATTCTCTTCTATCAAGGTTGTTTGGGAGTGGTTTGGTCCATAAGTTGCATGGCTAAGCGCTAGAGACATTTGGTATATAGTTTCGGCTGTTTCGGGTTGTTTTTTAGTTTCATATAAAGCTGCTAAATTATTCAATGTACTCAAGAACTTAGGGTGATTAGTGCCTAGGGAATCGGCGAATATCTTCAAGGCCCGCTGATGATATAGCTCAGATTCTTGAAGTCTACCTACAGAATGATAAAGCTCAGCCATATTATTAAGCGCTATCCCATAGGCTGGGTGGTCAACCCCATATAGTTCCTGTCTTAAGGCTAATGATTTCATGTGTAAGGGCTCTGCTAAGCCATAATTACCCTGAGTTCGATACAATTCAGCAATATTATTGAGCGCTACAGCTACTTTAGGGTGATCGTTGCCATAATGCTCGATGTCAGTTGCTAATTTTTTCTTGGCCATATGCAGGGCAGTTACATGCTTGCCTTGATTATATAAATTAACGACTTCAATGCAAAAATTCACTGGAGAAAAGGCTTGAGCTTGCGATGCTGCAGCAATAGCTACAACGACAAGTAGAATGATGAGTGGCTTAGTTAGGGTTCGGGTTTTTTTAATGCTCATAAAAACATACAATACCTTAATCAATTAGTCAAAATAGCATGAAATATCAATACTGTTACTAATAGGATACCTGATATGAGCCCAAATTCATAGATTTATGCTTAAATTATTAACTTTGCTTTAGATCCATTACATTCATACCACCCGCTTGACTGAGGGTTATTTGTGAGGCAGGTGTCCTAATGCCGTCATCCCAATATATGTTTTGATCTTCAACTTGATTTTTGAATTCAATATTGTCTTCTAATGCCCGAGAAATATCATCACTAAAGGCTAATGCATCCGACGCACAAAAAGCTAAAGTTAGGACTAAAATTCCTAAGAACAATGATTTAAATGGTTTATGTAAATTTATCTTTTTTTTCATTTTAATCTCCTCAAATGAACTGCATTGATTACACAAGCTTAAAAAAAACTTTTTATACTTCTTTATTTACTCTCCAAGTGTGCCTGATCCACTCCCAGATATCAAGGCTTACACGTAATTATTTTTAATCTTTCTATACCCGCCAAAATGACTATAATGGGCCATGTTTCGTATCGCCTTACTCTTAATATTAGTTTTGACTGTCTTGCCAAAGAGCTTAGCTAATGCAGATACAGCTGATATTGCTGAAACCATTGTTAGCACGACTCCAGAAATCCCCATAGCCCATTCGCCTAATCGGAATTGGCAAAAATTC
>JBLINS010000114.1:0-3608 GCA_047639455.1 Candidatus Omnitrophota bacterium | reverse complement strand
TTATACGAACGCAACTTATCTAGCCAAGGCGCTCCAGGGTCTAGCGCCTCCTTATCAAAGATAATGGCTGTCGAGCCCTCAGTTAATTGATTCAATTCATTATCATTGACATGATTAAACGGACGTCTATTATCTTGCTCATGGATAAAAAAGACATGCCTAGTCATCACTGTCAAAGCTAAAAATCCTGGAAGCAAAACTCGCCACATTAAAGGCGTGTTTTGTTGCGCTTGGCCCAAGAGTGAACCGATTGAAGAAATCTCTAATAAAGGCAAGTACACCAAGCTAATCCAATACGACAACTGATCAGCTCCATACTTAATATTGTCCCGCACACTCAAATACGGAATCAAACCAAATACGCCCAGCGCTAATGTGAAAGAGAGTGCCAATAACCCCATTTGAACTTCCGCAATTAAATTCAAGCCAAGCAAAGTCGGCAATGCTACAAGTGTGGCAGCAAACACACCAACTACATTCAAGTCCTGAGTAGCTTGATTCTCATCAGAATAATTACCCAACGCAAAAATCCTAGAAATCCTTTTTTTATCTACAATAGTCATAGAATAACCCAGACTCTCATTAGAAAATTGAGGGTTAATTTGTTCTAAGGACTCTATGTCCGTCATTCTAGAGTCTGGAATATTATCTAGTTCGGTTAGAGCAGACTCATTAATAGTCTCTTTGTGGTTCACGAATAAATAAGTGCCTTCGCCGGATACTAATTCAGCTAGAGGTCTAATAACTTCAAATCCATGCGACTCAAAAATCGGAATCATCACATTCTTAAACATTTCCCCATCAACATTGCTAACTAAATATTGACCACCCTCAACCAAAACCCGCCGCACTTCCTGAGCGATGCGTGTATAAAATTCGCTATAATGCTTAACTTCAACGATTTCGTTTTGTAGCATGAGCATCAATTGTATATAAATATCGTCATAGAAATTAATGCTGATAGCCATATCAAAGGAATTATCCTCAAAAGGCATAGCTCTGGCATCACCCAAAACCAATTGCGCATCGTCATCATTCTCAGAGATAGCTCGCGTTAAACCTGTTATATCTATACCCAATTCCTTATAGTGGCTGACTAAATTACGTGGATTAATCTTGCCTCCACCCCTCAGACCATCAAAAGTCTCAACTCCTATATTCAGCACGCGCTTGCCCCTCATAAATTGTTCCGGAGTCAATCTTGTTTGCTTACCCCATTCAGGGAAGCCGCCCTCAACCCCCGCCAAAGACATGAGGCTCACCAACATATCTTGATGTATCGAAAAATCATAATCCCGTGCCATGCGAGGCGCGTCGGGGTCGGAGCCCCAATCTGATTCGATGAAATGTTGTACTCGACCATCTCCGTCATCTCGAAACATTAGCTGTTTTTGTGCTGTTACGGCAATATGGACTCTGGATATGCCATGATGCATATATATGCGCTCGATATCGCGTGCAGAGGTTCCATTTTTTATTAAGCCCAAGGCTTCAACGCCGAGACCTAAACCTAAAACATCTGCGATGCCAGATAAATAAGCCGTAGGAGCATCAGCCACAGTGACCACGGGAGTAAAGGCCCTTTCGCTTGCTGGGATCAATGCTTTTAATTGTTCAAAGCCCGTTTTTTCGCCCAATGCACCTAAGATTAAATTGGGACTCGATACAATAATGACATTGGCATAAGTCCTATTTTTGCTTTCTCTAAGTGCATCCGAAGCCAATAATGCCTCGTTCATCATCGCACCCGTGGTCACCAAATTAACCACATTAAAGTCAGGGTCATAATCGGCTTGATTGGAATAATCAACCAAACGATACCCACCCTTTAAGACGTCTTGGCCCCATAAATCCATAATAGACGCTTCATCCAAATCTTGATATTTGGCTTGGTCTTGAAGTTGATTGATCAACTCGGCCTTTTTGACAGGGACGGTCGAAAGCCTATAATAAACCGCATTACGACCTTTGGTATTTTCAGTCACCACACGCTTCAATCTATCAGCCTCAATATATTCAAGTTCTTGAGGGAAAGCTGGCTCCCAAGTTATCGTATTAACCAATGATCGGCCAATGACAGGCGCAATACCCGATTGATGTTGCGCTCCCTCTGGAGCTAAGGATGATCCTGAAGGTGTGCCAATCATCAAAAAATTAGATAGCCAATATTGACCATAAAAGGCAATATCCAAAGCCCGCCTAAACAAAAACATGTCATAAACAGTGACTAATGGGAATAGGGCTGTTCCCACAAAATCTTTGGATTTACCTAAAGCAATAGCCATTGTCAAAGCATTCATTTCAGCAATACCAACTTCAAAATGCCTCGCCCCCTTTAAGATGCGAGTTGTGTCTGGTGTTGACTTCATTTTTTTATCGTCCAATGCGCGACCCAATTCTACTGTTTCAAACCAATTACGATCTTGCTCCGGACCAAATATATTCTGATCTAATCCAGGCCCTAATTGCGTTGATGTGGCCACGTCGGGTGATACCGTTAAATAACGCTCCGCTATCGGTCTCAATGCTCTTTCTGTATCTGTCTCCAACTCTTCCTCCGGCGTATCAGCAATACGCCGCATCATTCCAATAATCGTGCCCATATGCACTTGGGTAGGCACATCTTTAATAATACTAGCTTTGGGCATTAAGCGATCAGGGAGGTTGTCAATCAGCTCTTTGGGAAATGAGGCTTCTGAATTCGTCCGCTTAGTTTCTTTTCTAGCGTCCCTTTGTTCACTCACGCGCTGTTTTATCGACTCCAAAATCTGGGATTCTGTAGAAGCTTTATCAAATATTGGAAAATCATCCTCCGAATCGATCTGCAATGATATACGCAAATCTTCTATTTGGTCATCAGTGAGCAAAAGTCCATGGCTAGCTGGATTTCCAATAAGTGGATCAATACCCCACCCTTTATGGGTATAAGCAATTATAGCCACAGGCTTAGTTTGATCAGCCTTGGCTTCATTCATGGCCCGCACCAAATTATAAAAGTCATGTCCGCCTAAGTCGGTAACAAGCGCATATAATTCCTCGTCATCATAAATAGACAAAAATTCTTCAAGGCCCTGGGCACCTCTATCAATTAAATATTTTCGTATATAACTAGGCTTTTGTGCGGTAAGAAGCTCGTACTCTTGTTGTTTTAAGTCACCAATAACATTCATATATAATTCGCCGCCGTCATGTCTTTCAAAAGCCGCTTGCATAAGCCGTCCCCATTTAAGGCTAATCACTCGCCACCCATTCGCCTCATACGTTTGTTTGATACGCTCAAATGTTCTCTCATGCATCACCCCATCAAGCGACAAGCGATTGAAGTCGACAATATGAGTGATATTATTCACTTCAAACTCGGCAGCCATAGAAAGAGCTTCTAAATAATTTCCCTCACCAAATTCACCATCACCCACAGTGGCGTAAAAATGAGAATCTGCCACTTCAAAGTCTTGTGCCTTAAGCCACTTTTGCACAATAGCCAAGGCAATCGTTGCCGCAGGCCCAATTCCAACTGAACCTGTTGGTATATCTATATCTAGCGGATCTATCATTCCCGGATAAGAATGCAGTCCCAATGTATCGAATTGACTTCGGGCTGATTCAGG
>JBLINS010000113.1:0-3650 GCA_047639455.1 Candidatus Omnitrophota bacterium | reverse complement strand
CATGCAGGATGAAGTTCTAAACCGTTTGCGTAACAGTTCCAACTGGAAAGTCGGGGCAGACGCCGCCGTAACTTTAGTGAATGTGGGTGCTGACGGGTCCATTGATACACAAAAGACCAATGAGCCAATCATTGCATTCGTGATAGGCCAAAAAGGGCTTATGTATAACCTAACGCTTGAAGGCACCAAATTCACGAAGATTATTAAATAGAAGCAAATACTTAAGAAAACAAAACCAGTAACAATGATGGATTTGGTTTTTGTCATGACGCATCTGAATAGTAGATCAAAATCAAGGTGTCGTGGAGGGTTAAAGCTAAAAAATAGTAATCAAGGGGGGTAGAATGAAAACATTCAAAATAGGTTTTGTGGGGTTGCTGAGCGTTATTGTACTTACGGCGTTTGTGTCATCAAGTATCGCTCAAATAGCGCCTAAGACTGATATGAAAAGTATCTCGGGGGTTATTTCTCATATCGATATTATCAATGGAAAAATGTGGATTAATAGTGGTGGGCGAAGGAATTCCGGAAATATATTGAATTACACCGTGAATCTATCAAAGACTCTCGTTACAGATTCTGCTGATCAACAGTATTTAGTTGTCAAAGATCTTAGGCGCGGTCAGCGTGTGACCATCGAATTAAACGATAACAATCCATCCAACCTTCAAGAGGCTGTAGCGCGAAAAATTATTGTCGATTCTAATTCGTCAAGAGCAGCCACAGTCGAATATGCGCCAGTGACTTACATAAGAAATCCTGAAGATATACCCTTAATCGGTTCGCGTGGCGCTATTGGTAGGGTTGGGTATTGGGAGCCCTACGAACAATTCAGCTTTGCACACAATGAGATTTCCCTTGATGTCGAGAATGTAAAGCGGGCTAAAGAAATTACAAATTACTTGATTCAGAATCCATCGTTACAAGTCGGAATTGATGGAGCGGCGGCAAACTTAAGTGACCAGAGCCAGAATAATTTACGCGTCAATGTGATTAGGACCATGCTAGTTGATGCGGGTGTGTCTCCTGCGAGGATTAGTGTAAGGGCGATAGTTGCTATAAATCTTAGGCGTGAGGGCGTTATTCCCGTGTTCTTTTCCTTGAATTAATAAATATTTTTAATAATTTTAATTCATTGAGTCCAAAATCGGATCAATAACAAATTAACAAAAGGGGTAAATGATATGAGCGACAATACAATAATGAATAGCGGGAATAATGCTACAATCAGCCAACCAGCTTCCATTCAAATCATTAAAGTTACCGTATCTGATAGAGGTGGCCTTAGTCTTCGAGTCGCAGTTGAGCTTGCCAAACGCATGCGACAATTTAAGTCAGTGATACGTGTGCGGATGGGCAACGCTTTGGGAAGTGCTATGGTTAATGGAAAAGATGTTATGCAACTCCTTCTCTTGGAAGCACCCTTTAATACAACCCTTTTTTTTGAATCCTACGGAAGTGATGCTAAGCAGTCTAAAAAAAGCATCAACACATTTTTTATCAATACAATTAAATTTAATTAAACCCTATTTGTACCGACGTGGCGCATGTAGTCCGTGGCCTTAATGACTTATATGAGGAGGGCTGACGGAGACATAAATGACGCATCCTGATTTTAAGAAATATACCGAATCCCTGGGGCGAAGCAAAGAGACGTGATAATTATTTGGACTTTAATACTCCGAAGTATCATGGTATCCAGTTTATTGATCTTCATTGGACCCCTTCAAATTTATGCTCAAGAACAGGATAAAATTCCAGTCAAGACAAAGCAATTGCTACGGGAGATTATTGCTTCTGACTCCTCAGAAAATGAGAGAAACAGTTTTTTGGCCTTAACTGTCGAAAATGACTCGCTAGGTCGGGGCACGGACAAGAATTACACGAGTGGCGTTAGGTTGAGTTATTTGGATGTGGAACGAGAGCCGAGCAGATTCATTCATTGGGTGAACGACATCGTTCCACTCTTTTTCTTTAATAAAAACACGGGAACCACCTATTCGTTGGGACAAAATTTGTATACACCGTCAGACACCAAGCATGTGAAGCAGCTTTCTAATACACGACCATGGGCTGCCTTTACATACGGATCTGTGGGGCTCTCAACGCTAATAGAGGATCATGTTGATGACGTTGAATTAGCCGTTGGTATTGTTGGGCCCTGGGCTCTTGGCGAGGAATCCCAAAGCTTTATTCACAGTCTGCTCGGAAATGATGATCCGAAGGGCTGGAGTAATCAAATTGATAATGAATTAGGGTTCGTTTTGTCTTCCCGACGAAGATGGCCACAACTCTTTACACATGAATTTATCAATCTCCTTTTTTCATTAGAGCCCAGTATTGGTGGTAGCGTGGGTAATGTTTATACTTTAGCTGAAACTGGTTTGGCTCTTCATATTGCTCCAGCACTAAATCGTTGGCAAGACACACCTTTACTTGCAAGGCCATCCATGCCCGGCAGCGGTTTTTTTCAGTCTCAAAAAAGTAAGATTGGCTGGTTTGCTTTTGGGGGCTTACAAGGAAGACTTGTAGCACGGAATATTTTTTTGGATGGCAATACATTTCATGACAGTTACCATGTTGATAAAAAACCAATAGTTGTCGATGTGAATGCTGGAATTGCGTTCACCATCGGGAATACACGCTTGAGTTATACGTTGGTGTACCGCACTAATGAGTTTGATAGTCAGGACAATAATGCCTTGTTTGGAGCAGTCAGTATTGGCCATCGATTTTAGTAGTGTGAAGCTTTGAAAGTAATTTGAAATTGAGGAGTTTATAGATGTCAAAATCATATAGATCAGATGAGCGTGTAGAGTCATGCGCAATAGTGGTTAATAAAACAATAATTTCATTTTTCAAAAAATACCCGAAATTATCTAAAAAATCCAAAAAAAATCAATTATACAAAGTATGGCGAAATGAAGTAATTGCAGATAAAGAGCGATGGTTTGATGAGGGCGGGCAATAAAACCCTTTTTTTAAATTTATTCACCTAACCTTTTTCTTGGAAGTTAATTGTCGAGATATGACAGCGCTTTTCACCATGTATGCAAGCGATCTTTCCAATATGCCGTAAGTACGTTTCTCAACTATGAATTGAGAGATGTTGAAATTTGCAGAGAAGGTTTGCAAATATTCTGCTAACGCATCTTTATCAAAGATAAGTATATTGCAAACATAACCAATGATATACGACAACGTATCACAAGATAGTCTGACGGTTTGGGCAATTTATCAATAACGGGGGATTATATTCACTCATTGGGGCAGGAGGATCTTCTGTTAATAAAAAAATAACGAGGATAGTATCTAAGTGGTCTAGGAATGAGGAAGTTATTGTTGTTGTTGTAAGAAGATAATGAAACCTAAGTCTAAATAACCTCGCTTCTTTAAAGATCATTAAAGTTAGGCTAATCCCCCCACGGCAAATTTCGCGAGACTAGACAACTCTTTGTATTTGAAAGAAGGTGCAAAGAGCTATATTCCCCAATCCAATCCCCCGTAAGCTATCAATCCATTTATTGATTAATAATCCTTATGACCTAATAAGGATTGCCTCTGGCCTAAGAGGCAAGATTAACGAACGGCCTAGTGAGTGGTGGAGGGAATTGCGAGCCCTAGCGAGGAATGACCGCGTGATACTAACA
>JBLINS010000112.1:0-4172 GCA_047639455.1 Candidatus Omnitrophota bacterium | reverse complement strand
CAACGCTTTCTTTAAGGGCTTCTTCCCTTTGCTGAACGCGTTCCGACATAAGGTTAAAACGATTGGCGAGCTCAGCTATATCCCAAATATTCCGAGTTATTGTGACAGACTCAACTCGGTTGCCTTTGGATAAATCTGTGGTTTGCTGTAATAATTTTTCCAGAGGAAAAACAAGGAACCTTTTACCCAGATAAACAGATATCCAAACTACTGCCATCGTAAGAGCGAGTAATGCTGCAAATATCTGAACAAGCATTGCATTTATGGCTGCATGTATCGGCTGCTCGTCAACGCGATATCTTAAAACAAATCCAAATTCCTGTATCAGAATATCGCTTGGAGCAACTGATAATTTCTTACCGGTTGAGAATATGCTTTTGTCTTCGTGAATCACTTCCAGCTGCATACCTTTTAAGCGTTCTGAATAATTAAAATATTCAACAACTGCTTCAATAGGGATCTCAGTAACCAAGACCCCCTCGGCAAAACCGTTGTACTTAACTGGCACAGCAATACACCAGAAATATTTGTTAGCTTTTTCACTAATGCCTGCATAGCCTTCTATATTACCGTTCATAACTTCGTCCAGCCAAGGCGAGGAAGTATAGTCAAAGCCCGGACCTTTCTGACGCGCGTGAATCGTGTTGCCTTCAAAATCCAACAAACTCATTTGATATCGTTCACCCAAAATCGACATTCCGCGCATAAAATCTCTGATATTTATGAAATTCTTCTCCGGCTGCATGACTGTCTGAGTAATCAAGGGAAATTCCGCATAATCCCGCAGGATCAATTTGCGCATGTTAAGAAAGGATGAGAAATCATGCACAATACCTTCCATTTCTCTTTGAACATTATTCTTTTGGCTTCTCTCAACTGCTATTTTGACATGGATGAAGGCTGTGACACTGACACATAAGCCTATAGCAACCGCTATTGCAATCACAAACAAAGGCACTAATCTAGAGAGTTGTATTTGTCTATTTTTCATAGCGAATTAGATCGTTTATGCAAAATATAATCTATTGCTGATCTGTCTCAATCGTTGTTCGGTGGGGGTAATCATCCAAAATAATCTCTCCTTTTTCTCCATAACGAGCCATAACAAAGTCGTCACGTGATAATGCCTCGTGGGCATCTGGATTATTTGCGCTATAAACGCTAAAGGGCTTCACATAGGTCTTGATCAGTCCATTAATAGGCTGTTCAATGTTTTCCAGAGCTTTTCTCACGAGATCTCTATTAATTTTAATGTCATCAGTAAAATCAACTTGGTTCACAGCAGCAATAAGAAGACGGGTCAAATCATATGCGTGAACAAAACCATTCGGCGCTTTAATATCTATCGCGGTTTTGATCGTTTCAGGAAAAATAGCTTTTGCTTTTTGAAGCACAGCCTCACCTAATAAATGGTCCGTGTGATTGATAAAAGAAAAACTTGTTTGGAGAAATTCAAGGTCAATGACCATTCTCATATCAGACCCTATAACGTCGGGAAAGTCTCCACCTGTGATGCCCCAGTGACTGCGAATCGGGAGGCGTTTTTCAGCTAATAACAAAGCCATAGCTTTCGCAAATGTTTTTCCTTCAGGAACATTGGCCACCATAAAAATGACATCCGCACCTGAATCGTAAATCCTCCTCAATATGATCTCAGCGCTCGTCAAGTCAAGCCCCCAATTAAACCACTCTACCCCAAATGAGGCCACACCCATTTCGGTTAAAGCCTGATTCATCGTCTTGTGATTTGACTTACCCCAGCCTGTGTCTTCTAGTAGAAGATATGGCTTCGCAAAACCTTCTACGCGAATCGCATGATCAGCGATGACGTAACCAGCTTTGGAATCATCGATAGATAATCGAAATATCCAATTATCCTTAGACGGATATCGCGTGATGGGTCCTGCTGCTGCCCAGGGATCTAACACTAGAATTTGGTTCTTATTGATAAATTCTCTATGCGCCAATAGCGGTGGCGAATGTAGACCTGAGAAAATCACCAATGCCAAATCATCTTCTAAATACTCTTTCATATGAGTAAGACTTCTTGGGGAACTACCTCGATGATCACGAATCACAATTTCCGTTTGACGACCCACTAGGCGATTTTCCACTTCACTCAAGGCCGTTCGAACACCCTGCTCGATTGCAAGGCCTGAAGCCTTGGCACCTGTACGGTCTGCATCAATATAAATCCGGATGCTTGGCTGTGACTCCGCATAAACCCATGTGGATGTTAACAATATAAGCGATGCAACAAGGAGTGACTTCTTGACCACATCTACCGATCTTATAAAGTTGCTTTTTATTTTTATCATTTTTCTTCGCATCTTAAAATTTCATCTCCGTTCCAAAGGCCCATCCTGATCCTTCCAATAGGGAGTTGTCCCTTTCAAAACCATTAAACCGATACTCGGCCACCAATGTGAACCGGTCATTGAGCTTGAAATTTATTTGAGGTTCAACAACCCATTGATTACGCGAATCCTCATCAAAATTTATATCGGCAAAGCCATTCACCCAAATTCGATCTGTTATGGGTAAATAGTAAATCCAACTCGCCTGCCAACCATCTCCGTCTGTCTCATAAGGTAGCGCCCGCCATCTTACCCAGCCATTATATTTTGGGATAAACGGAAAGCCGTGTTGATAAGTGATTCCAAAACGCGCTAATTCATTCCGGGATCCATTTGAATCATTGTACTCAGCCTCTAATGACAGTCCTTCAATTCCCCCAACCCACTCAGGTTCAAGGGCTCTTTGAAGGCGGTACTCCATAAAGTAACGCGTAAGACCAAACCGATCGTGTACCTTACCCTGATCAGATTGAACATCAATAAATCCCCATATCTTAAATCCATAAGGCAAAGCCGTGGTACTTGTCAACAAATTAAGGGTATTGTACTCTCGCGTGTCCATGTAATATGTCAAAGCTGCTTTGGTTTTTTTCTCACCTGATTCAGAAAGCATTAATTCAGGCCAGGGCTCTTTGCCTTCACCGACTCTTATCTTGTGGATTTGCTGCTCAAGCGCATACACCTCATGATTCACCCTATTTTGTTCAGTCCGCAGAGCTACAAGCCTCACCTCGAGAGCATCGACACCTTCACTCCACGCCGGCTTTATCACGCCCACGATCAAAATAAACACCATCAAGAACCCGCAAAACACTCTACTCGCGCCCATCATACCCACCCCCTCATACTTCAAACACATGATTTACCTAATTTAATCATTAGTATATATATTTAATCAATACCTGTCAAGAAATGGCAATAAATGGGGACGGAGGCTATTTATTAAGAGCTGGTCGACCACGCCGTTTAGGGGTTAGACAAAGGCCTAGGTGTGCTTCTAGCTTTTGATAAAACATCTTCGAGCCTAATGGCTTGTTGTTTGTTGGGAGTACCATGAATTCTTTAACCAACTCTTTATCCTCGCGCTCATTTAAATACTGCCCCCAAGATTCGACGTTGATATAAGGGGCGGTCTTAGCTAACTTATAATCACCATCAACATGACTCATGTGCGCCCTAGCGCTTGACCAAGGCCACTCCTCCGCCCTATGGACCAACCCACAGCCGCTACAGGGTTATTTTCAACATATCGAATAGCTTCATAAGCATAAGCCTCATCCATAGCACTAGAAACAAATCTGCCCGACCAAAAATGACCTGTGAGTTTTTTTCTTTTGTGAATATACTGAGCATATCGCATATGCGCATCTTTGAAAGTCTTGGATAAAGATTCTTTTTGTTTTGGAACAACAATAAAATGCACGTGATTCGACATCAAACAATAGGCTAGTATATTCATGGAATATTTGGCCGAGTACTCCCACATCCAACCAAGGTGCAGCTGAAAGTCTTTTTTAGAAAAAAATACCTTTTGTTTGTAATTACCTCTTTGGGTTACATGGTGTGGGATGTTTGGAATGAGATATACTCAAAAGTTGTGGGTTGGCGTTAAGCGAACGAATCTGAATTTGATTGGCAGATAAATAGGAAGAGCGTATTCTTTCGGTAGAAAAATAACAAAAAGAAGGACCACATGGTGCTTCAAAACCCGAAAGGAATACGCCCTAGTCATGAAGAATAACTCACAAGCAGTTCAAAATCCACAAAAAATGTTTTTAAGAACCAATTAGATGAGGTGGTAAGACAAGGTGCTCA
>JBLINS010000111.1:0-4252 GCA_047639455.1 Candidatus Omnitrophota bacterium | reverse complement strand
AACTATTTCTATTGAACCAGAAGGCCTTATGCTAACCAACCACTCTCAGAATGGAACATTAGTGGATGGTGACTACCTAGGTGGTGATAAAGAAGATGGATCTTCATTCGAAGATAAGACCATTATTATTGAATTTAGGCAGGTGTCCGAAGACAATGACGTTGTCGTTGATGCGTACGTAACGAGTTTGCTGGACTTAATAAGAATTGCCGGTGGTGTGTATAGGCGAGCAGAAAAGTCTAATGAAAGACGCAAGGATAAGCCATCACATGCATCGGTAGAAACTGCGCGTGATGAGTATGGGATAGTGCGTGATGAGTATGGGCCAAACAAAACTCTAGCAAAAGACTTATTCTTAATACAAAGGTTAAAAAAGGGATTAGACAATGCATTGGGCAGTCAGTTAGAACAGATTAAGCGTTTGCCTGCGGGATCACGTTCTGAATTCAAGCAGTTAATTACAGACGCAAAGACCGCTCAGCGTAAATTATTTAGAAGTCAAGCATATCTGAATCGCATCACGACTGAAAAGGAGTTTACCAGTGATGAAGGTTTAATAATTGATGCTTTATATGCAGAAATTAAACTCAAAAGTGATATAAGTGTTTTTAGGCAGCGAGATTTATCGGATGTGAAGTTAACGCAGGCTTTAAAGGCCTTTGCCATTGTAGGCAGTCTGGAGTCTATAGAGAATGAATTTCCTGGTCAACGTGCTGATTTGATACGCCAATACGCAAAACAGGGACAACGGCATGCTTTGGCCCACTTAAAACAAAGCAGGAGCAAAACTGAATTAGCTCTAGAACGCTGGGCCGCACGCTTGAAGAAAAACATGTTTTTGGAAAGACCGCTGTACGAGAGTCGTAAAAGGGATTTTGATAATAGTGAAAGCAGCTATGATGAGTATTTTTCTATTAAGCGAAACGGGAAAGCTATTCGTGAATTGACGTATAACGATGCTATTAGAGCTAATGAATTCTATAGGGACATATTAAACGAAGCGGATAACCGCATCAGGTCAGGAGATATCATTAGTGCAGAAGATGACCCTAACGAGTCTTCTGACCAATGGTCGAATGCTAAGAGACGTCCCACTGCACCACGTATGGCGGGGCTTGATGCGGTGAAGAGCTTTGAAGCGTTGTCTGATTTATTGGGGAAATTGAGGGGTAGGATTGCTGGTTTAACTGAAGCTGATATTATGACCGAGGCGGGAAGGTTAGGACCAATTGATGGTGAGCTCAAAGTATCGTTTGCAAAACTTCATAAATTGAATTTTGTGAGTGAATTGGACGATTCAGCGCGTAATTTAGAAGAACGGCAAAAATCATTGAGCGACACTACTCCATTCGAGTCTAGAGCTATAGTAAGACAAAGCAGTCCTTTGAATGGTTTATATCGCGGTATAGAGGATTTGATTGTTTCTGCTACAGAAGCTGAAGAAATGCGAGATTTAATAATAATACGTGATCGGGCCATTAACCAAAGCGTAGGTAGTCAAGGTGAAGATAGTCAGGTTACTGCATTGATGCGCTTAGCTGCCGAAAGAGTTGTTTTGTTCTGGAGGAAAGGAGAAGGTGACCTTTCTTTAGAAGATACTTTTAGGGAGTATAGCCAAATACTAGACCTAGAACGCAGAACGGGCTTAATGCTTATAGATAGCAACTCCTTAACAGTTCCAAATACCGAAGATTTAGGAGCTCTTAATACTAGATTTCAAAAATTAGCTAATGAACACCAATTAAGACTTCTAAATCATTTGAAGGCTTATGCTGAGAATGAGCAATTAGAAGGAGAGTTAAAAGATTATTTTAATGCGCGTGGTTTGTATCAAGAAGCCATTAGTGCCATCACAACTTTTGTACGCAATTCGTTTGATTTAAGAAGTACGATTAATATTAATAGTCGAGATCAGGCCCTTGAACTACTCAATGAATTCGATGCTGAATTGAAGACGTTTGAGAGTTTTGATGGTGAGCAAATCATCGAATATGAGGGTAAAGATGAAACACCTGATTTATTTGATGTAATGAGACAAGTATTAATAGCGGCTGTTCGTAATATAGATGAGCGTTTGAGTAATGCAGAGCAAATAGACGAGGGCTCAACAGACTACGCCTCAGTTTACGGCTCCCTACCAAGGTTCTCTGCACGCATGACACCCATATTTAACGCCTCAACCGAGGAGGGCATGGATGAGTTGTTGCGTTTTGTTTCTATTTATGGCGTTGATGGTTTTGATCCCGAAGCTACGAATGTAACGCCTGAAGATATAGAACGAATGCAAATGAAGGAAGCAGTATTGATTGATGGGCCTAAAGGAAAAGCTATTAATATTATTCTTGAAGGTGAAGTCTTCACCCTAGAATTAAACAATCACTCAGCCACCCTAGGATCGACCACTAATGCCGTAACCTTCAATATTAGCCGCAGCGAATTAATTCGCCAAAAATCCCTTAGCGACGCTGACATCAAAACATCTGGTCAATCAATCATATTACCAAGCTCCGCTTCTGTATTAGATACTATTCAAAGTGTTGATGCGGTTAGAGATAGGGTTCAAATCTTTAATCAATTCGTGCGTCGCTTGAGGCGCAAGACGGCTCAAATGGATCAAAAAATACATTTTCATTTGCATTTAGATGAAGGTATTGGAGATACTGAAGCTTATCAAAGTGTATTAAGCAAATTAACCTTTAATGATCCGAATCTTGAAGTCACCTTAAGTAGCTTTACAGGTGCTCCCGTATCCATTGGTGATGAAGCTATTGGTGATGAAGTTATAATTAAAGAAATTGTTTTTACAGGTCCTAAAGGTTTGGTTAATATACCTGGAAAAAAATTCACAGTATTAAATGTCGGAGCATCCGGCGATGGTTTGGCCAATATAGGCGATGTTGCTTTACGTGGTTTTCAGTTGTCAGCCATTAAACTTAGTGATGGAGATACATTGTCAGCGGGTGATACCCAAAGAGCTTTAGAAAATCTCGCGCGAGGACAAGCATCTTTTGAAAATAAACCTACAATGCAGGCTGTTCAATACATGTACAAATTTCCGGGCACAGATAAGGCCGTTGAAGTCCTGATTCAATTCCCAGCCAAACGTAATCTCACAATCGAAGACCTCCTCCGAATTGGCACCATGATGGAAAAATCCGTCAACTGGGCTGCATAAATATTTTTTCCTTATTCATAGCCGCGCACCGTCGCTATGTTCGCAATCAGGCTGTGTCATAAAACCCCGTCATTGCGAGGCCGTTTTTCTGGCCGCGGCAATCTAAGGCTGATAATTATTCAACTTAATTAATATTCGATAACTTGTATTTAATTTAATCCTAGATTGCCGCGTTGCTGCTACGCGCTCCTCGCAATGACGTGGCTAATGGGCTTTATAACACAGCCTGAATGACGTATTTTAATAGTAATTCAACTGGTATAATGATTTTATTGTAAACAGATTAGTCATCAAGCATTGGAGGTATTATGGAATTACGTCAGATTCAAAAAGAACAGGATGCATGGGCTAAAGAAAACTTTGATAATAAAAAACCCTATCAAGCTATTTTGGGTGTGACTGAAGAAATTGGTGAATTGGCGCATTCTTATCTCAAAATGGAACAAGGTATACGTGGTAGTAAAGAAAAGCATATCGAATTGATGAAGGACGCTGTAGGAGATTCTGTGATTTTTTTAATGGATTTTTGTAATCAAATGGATTTTGACTTACAGGATCTAGTTGAGGGAACCTGGGACGAGGTTAAGAAGCGCAATTGGAAAAAAGATTCCCAAACCGCCGGCACCAACGTCGAAGCCATCCAACAACAATAGGTAGTATCACCCATAAAAGAGTTATTGCCGTTTGGTGTTAGCCAAACGAGGCACTGTAGGTGCCATGAATTTGATTGCTGCTCGTTAAATTAAAATTCGTCATTGCGAGGAGCGTTACAGAATTGATTTAAGCGACGTGGCAACCCCTTCTTATTTAAAATATCTATATAAAGAAAAACTTGAGATTGCCGCGGCCAAAAAAACGGCCTCGCAATGGGCGTATTGGTCACAGAATGTTGGTTTTGTGTTGGTTTTTAAAAAGTAGGTTGTAGGATTACTTGTCAGAAAGTAAATTAAGTACGTCATTGTGAGGAGCGATAGCGACGTAACAATCCCACAGCAAAAGGCTTTCTGGGAGATCCTCACGTCGCTTGCTTCGCGCTCCTCAGGATGACGAGTGAAATGAAAATGTGGTTTTTTAACA
>JBLINS010000110.1:0-4267 GCA_047639455.1 Candidatus Omnitrophota bacterium | reverse complement strand
TCTCAGTCCCATTAGCCATCATTCCCCCTCAAGATATATGTGTCCACATTATAGCATCCCTGAAGAACAGATCCAAAGCCGGCGGCTTGTAATGTAGCGTTGGCTTGTGTATACTAGTCCATAGATAAGTGGACAAATAATAGTGTTATGTCCATATATAAATGGAAACTAATATGAAGCATAATAAACGACAGATAATCCAAGAGCAGTTAGACGCCAAGTTGCAGAATAAGCACTTTGAGGATTTTATTGATTTGCCCCCAAGAGGCTGGATACATGCGATACGTAATGGCTTGGGTATGACGATTAGAGACTTGGCTCGTCGCATGAATGTTAGTAAGTCATTAATTGGTCAAATGGAGACTAATGAAATGAGGGGGGCTCTAACGTTAAACTCTCTAGCTCGCGTCGCCGATGCATTGGACTGTAAGTTAGTGTATAAATTAGTCCAAAAAACGACTCTTGAAAATACTTATTATAAACAAGCTATCAAAATTGCTCACGATAGAGTTGAGCGCGTGTCACATACCATGGAGCTTGAAGCTCAAGGTTTATCTGATGAGGAAAAGAAGAGACTTGTTGAAAAAGAAATAGCCAAAATTATCGTCAAAATGCCACGTGATTTTTGGGCCTCAAGATGAAAGGCCTGAATGATGATTCGCATGCAACTCCTTTGGATCTAAATGAATTAAAGGGTCTTGTACCCACACATATTACCAATAGGGGCGAGCTGAATCGTTTGGAGAATGACAATATACTCGAGGCCGAAGCTTGGGCTGCGAATACACGCAATGAGCGAATTATTGATCAAGGTTTTGTGATGAAGCTACATAAGCATATGTACGATCAGGTTTGGCGATGGGCAGGCACATTTAGACGAACAGATAAAAATATTGGCGTGGCGTGGCAACAGGTGCCCCAAGACCTAGCCCATTTAATGGCTGATGTCCGAGGATGGGTAGAGCATAGCTCATATGGTGCTAATGAAATTTGCATTAGATTGCACCACAAACTTGTATGGATTCACCCATTTCCTAATGGTAATGGAAGGCATGCTAGGCTGATGGCCGATCTTGTAGCACAAAAACAATTTCACATAGAGCGCTTCAGCTGGGGTGCTCAGTCTGCAAAAAAACCGGATTCAATGCGAAAGGAATATATTCGCTCCTTACAATCAGCTGATGCCGGCGATTATGAACCTCTATTAGTATTCGCTAGAAGCTAAGCCAACTCCCTGCTTTTTGCCACACCCCGCCATCATGAGGTCGGCGCTTTTTGCCGCAGTCCGTCATCATGAGCCCGGCGCTTTTTGCCGGGCGTAATGATCTCCCAGAAGCCGCGCAGCAGGATCTATGTGTAGCAATAAAACGCGCAGCAGGATCCATGCGTAGCTATGAAAAAATTCTCTACATTCATCCTAATCTATTATTCAATACTCCGAAACATACTTTGAATCATACGAATAATTTCTGGTTTAATATCTGCATCCTCGGCTAATTGCTTCCATGAGTCGATACCTGCTTTAACCTCAGATAAGATAATTAATGTTCTTTTTTTGGAAAGAGATGCGTGCTTGCCTAACGCTATGATGTCGTCTAGCTCAAAGTCATCACGCTTGCCATTGATGGACATTTGATGAGTGCGTGTCCAGAGTCCTTTGGAATTATAATTATAGGTTAAGTCATAAGCGGGGGATAAGCGCCACTCACCTAACTTATTCATCAAAAAGGCAATATTCTTTGTGTGATCGTCCTGATTACGCGCGAGTATATTGAATATAGCTCGCCTAAGCAATTGCTCCAAGTCTTCCGGAGTAAGATTGATTTGCCGCATAACGTCAAAGGCCTGCTCATATGAATGCGCACCAGCCTGATTGTAGTCAAGGTGGGCTATGGCACATAGCGATTGCATATGAATCTTTTGGCCTGTATCCGTTCGATCAAACCTTTGGGTCATAAAGTGAGAACGGCCATTCTCTTCCAGAAGATGACAGGGCATCATGTGTATACCTGAGGCCTTAGCCATCAAGTGATAAACATATTCAATCAAGCCATAACCTTGAGGATCTTGAACATCTTTGTCCTGAATTTGATCTATGCCATCAAACTTGAGTATCCAATGCTCAAAACCTTTTTTAATATCAGCCTGACCGGAGCGTATTTTATTGTTTAGAGGATTCCATGCAATCAATGCTTTTGCTCTAGCACCACCCGCCGACGTGCCGACTTGAAGGATTTGTTTAATGGTCTGCGCTTTATGAAATTCATCCAAAGAAGTGTCAAGAGAAGACCGCTTGGCTAAGACTTCATTGGCTAAGCTAATTAATGCACCCAAATCAACATCGCCTTCATAATTGAGTTTGGCAGATTTGATTATCGGCACAAACTCTAAGCCACCCATAGCCCTTTGACCGATATAACATAGACGTTGTACGGGATCAAAGTCTTGCTTTTGAATCCCTTCTCGACTTAGCCACGCGTCAATTAGGGCATTGCCAAAATGATCGGGGAGCGAGTCAGCAAGCAAGCCAGGCAGTCCATGAAAGGTCTCACGATTCAGGGCCCCAAAAGAATAGACAGTGTTTGATAAGGGCATATGTAGAGGAGCGAGTTCAATAGCACTTTTTTTAAATTCAGGCGTGTATTCAAAATAAGCCACACCTCTGACATTGTCCCAAGTGACAGCGCCAATGCTTTTGCCCCATAAAGTAACCTCAGCTATAGTCATTGATCATCTCCCCAAACCCAGGCTTTGTTTGTAGGGGGCGTGGTTTTATTGCGTGAAGCCCTTTGTCTCGTAGCGGCCTTGGACTTCAATTGTTGAATAGGGCTAATCATGGTTTCGGGCAAAAAGTTATCTAGTTGATCCAAACTATCTAATGACCTAAGGATTTTGATGAGAGATAGAGACTGAATGGAATCCCCAGATTCTAAGCGCTGAACTGTCTTACGATCCAAGCCCGATTTTTTGGCCAAGTCAATTTGAGTGACGTTCTTATTTAGCCGTATAGTCATTAGGCGACGTCCCAGCTCCTTCAAAATAGCCATATCAGATTGATCAATTATTATCATACAAAACCCCTTTAAGAACTCATTAGCGCGATATCTACATATAGTATACCTTTAAAGTCGCTTTATTTCAAATATATGCGACTAATTCAGCCAAATATCGCACTATCCCCAAATATTACTCTAAAGCAACATTTACTGATCAGCGTCAACTATTATTCCCATCCCCGTTGCCTCATATCAAAATGTTACCATGCTCTTATGGCATTCAAGCACTCTTTTTAGGGCACAATCAACTCGCCAGCACCTTCTTTTGATAATGCTCCAATATTCTTTATCTCGTTTAGTTCACCAAAAACTAAATTCTTAGCCATCATATGACGCCATTCACCAATGCGACGTTGTAGTGTTCGTAGCTGACCTCGCCTAAATTGTTCCGGATATTTCTCTTGTAGACGACCGAACAATGTTTTGGCGGTACAGTCGGGATCATTCTGAAGCCAAATGAGAATTTCTGCCCATACGTTCTTGAATGGATCCTCACGTGTGCGCCAATAGCGAGCTCGGGTTGCTTCTTTTCGATGCGTTGGCCGCGCATCACCATCTTTCCATAACTGTGGAAGTTGCGCGAGGAATTGGTTTAGGTTTTGCTGATTTGGGCCCGAACTTATTTCACCGGAACTCAACGCTGCTAGTGCAGACTGACCCTGCCGGATTTGATGCAATAATGCCACTGGATCCAACTGTTCTTTTTGTATCCGGAGAACAGCTTTAGTTTCCTCACCCTGTCGCGAAGTTTGAACGAGGGCTGGAAGTAATTCACATACAGCCGTACCGCCTGATATAAGCGTGACATCGTTTGTCCGGCGACAATGCCCGAGAACCTCTCATGGCCGACGATTTTGCGGATCACAGCTCCATTCTTCTGCTCAACCCATGCCTGATCATTGGAGTGATGGACGCGAGATCGCGTGAATACAATACCAGCATTTTCACAATATGAATTCAGCGTATCATTGATAAACGAAGTATCATTATCACAATTAATGCCAAGAATAATCACGGGTATTTGATTTTGTATTTGCTTTAGCCCTTCTATGACCAGGTATTGCTCACGTACCAACAAACATACCGCTTCCGTCCAACCAGAACAAACATCAGTCAGAACCAGGCTGTGAAGATATTCCCCGGACATTGATCCTCCGCCATGTACTACAAAATCTATTTCCACATGTCCAGGCAATGAATCCTGCCAGTCA
>JBLINS010000109.1:0-4409 GCA_047639455.1 Candidatus Omnitrophota bacterium | reverse complement strand
ATTTTGTGTTTCAGGATCAATATCGTCATCAGGAAAATCTAAATGCGCTTCCATATGACAAACGATATCGGTCATTTCATCACGCAATTCCTTAATCCTTGCCGAAAGTTTACCATCCAAATGTGAACGCGCAATTTTAAGCGATTGGTCCGATTTGGCTTGAATAATATCAATGACGTTTTCTGCTTGAATCAAATCTAAACGACCGTTTAAAAAAGCGCGCCGGGTAAACTCACCCGGCTCAGCCATGCGCGCGCCAGCCATTAAACAAACATCAATGATTTTTTGCAAAACCAATCTACCGCCATGACAATTGATCTCTACCGTATCTTCACCCGTATAACTTTTGGGATTTTTGAGAACCAGCAATAATACATCGTCTATGATTTCGCTTGGCGTAGCGGGAGTGTGAATATTTCCATATTGAGCGGTATGTGATTCCTGATTGGTGATTAAGATTCGTCCACTAAATATCTGCTCAGCAATTTCTATGGCCTGAGGTCCAGATATTCGAATAACGCCTATACCACCTTCGCCTATGGGTGTAGCAATAGCTGTAATCGTATCGTCTTTTAATTGGTGCATAATTCATCCTTTGGGCGCATTGAGAGCATTTCTCCAGCCAAATACATAGAGCCTGTAATCACTCCAATATCCTCAAACTGTCTATTCTTTTCGACAACGGCCACGGCCTGAGCAAGATCGTCGCAAACTTCAATTATATAGGGCGTATGCGCCAATGCCTTAGCCAAATCAATGGATGTATATGATCGATTGCTTTTGACATTAACGGTATATATTTTTTTGATATTCATGCCCTTAATGCCATCCATAAAGGCCTCAATATCTTTATCACAAAACATGCCCATAATTAAATGCACTGATTTATTTTGCATATGTAGTCGTATGGCTTCAGCCAAAGCTCTAGCAGACTCTTGATTATGGGCCCCATCAACAATCCAAGTAGAATTGGGCTGGGGGCTATATCTCAAGACCTGAACACGACCTTGGCATTGAATACGATTCAAACCCCGCTTTATTTTATCAGCGGTGATATCCAATTTTTCGGACAAAGCATATTGCTCTAAAGCTACAATAGCAGTGCAAGCATTCTCAATTTGATGCTGACCCAAAACAGGTAATTCAAACTCAAGCTCGCCCCAGGTTTGCGTCTGAATCAATGTCTGGCTTCCAGACCCGCTTAAGACTTGCCGTATACCTTTAATTTGTTTGAATGTGTCAATATACTCAGCTCCAGCCTCTATGGCGGCTTCGGCCAACACAATATGCGCTTCTTTAGCTTGTCTAGCCAAAATAACCTTTTGCCCCGAATGAATAACACCACTTTTTTCTTTAGCGATTTTGGCCACAGTATCACCCAATACTTGTTGGTGTTCTAACCCTATGGGCGTTATAATGGCCATATCAGCGGCATGGGCATTCGTTGCATCAAACCTGCCACCTAGCCCAACTTCCATAATAACTACATCCACACCTTGGCTCTTAAAATACAACCATGCCAAAGCTGTCATCCACTCAAAGTACGTTGGCTCCGGGGTTAATTGTTTACACGCATCGGACTCAAATATATTCTCAATTAGCTCTTGGGCTTGAGCCTCTTCTATAGCTACATTTTGAACACGAATGCGCTCTGTCCAATTCAATAAGTGTGGTGAGGTGTATAGGCCCACTCGCAAACCAGCTGATTGCAAAAGACAATTAAGCATTTCAGAAGTAGACCCCTTACCTTTGCTACCGGCAACAATAATGGTTTTGGGAATGCTTTTATGAGGGCTGTCACAGGCGATTAATAATTGGCGCATGCGATCCAAAGTGCGCCCATAATTAAATTCACCTGTTTTTTCTAAATTAATATAGCTATTAAAGAAGCCTTCAGCCTTAGACATAGATTAGAATCCCAAATCAATTTCAGGTTTAGGTTTAATGTGAAAAATGCCTAATGCCAGTCACAACCATGGGTATACCGGCTTTGTCACAAGCCGCGACAACAGTTTTGTCTAAAATAGACCCACCAGGTTGAATAACAGCTTTAACACCATGTTTGACAGCGAATTCGATTGAATCAGCCTTAGGGAAAAAGCCATCTGACGCTAGCACACTCCCCTTAGCTCTTGGGCCAGCTTTGCGTAGAGCTGTGATCACAGAATCAACTCGAGAAGGCTGCCCCATGCCAATCCCCACAGCTTGGTTATTCTTAACCAAGGCTATGCCATTTGACTTAATAAAAGGTAGGAGCGCAAAGCCTAATAATAAATCTTGGATTTGTTTATCAGTTACTTTTTTCTTAGTGACTTGCTTTAAGTCCTTAGTCGTAATTGATCTTGAATTCACACTTTGAACCAATAGGCCGCCAGTAATACGCTTGTACTCGACCGCACCAGGTGCCACTTTTTTTACAGGCATGGACACAAAGCGCAAATTCTTCTTTTGCCTAAATACAGCCATGGCTTCTTTGGTATAACCAGGGGCTATCACACATTCAAGGAATCCAGCGCCAATAATTGTTTTGGCCAAAGATTCATCTATTTTGCGATTAATGGCCACAATACCGCCAAAGGCCGAAAGTGGATCACAATCAAATGCTTTTTTAAATCCACGCGACAAGTTTTCGTCTAATGCGAAGCCACAAGGATTATTATGTTTAACCACGGTCGCAGCACTCGCCTTAAATGCACTCACCAAAGACCAGGCTGCTTCCAAATCAAGATAATTATTATAAGAAAGCTCTTTGCCCCCTAGTATCTTCGCTGAAGTCAGACCTTTTTCTTTAATGCCATCAAGCTTAAAGACCGAGCTAACTTGATGCGGGTTCTCGCCGTAACGCAAAGGTGCCACACGCGAAAAGCTAAGCGTTAATTGCTCTTGCTCCACCCAGGACTGCTTACTTGCCTTGGTCATAAAAGCGGCAATGAGCGAATCGTATCTAGCCGTCGTTTGAAAAACCTTGGCTGATAAAGATTGACGGGTAACTGACGTCAAGCCACCTTGTGCCTTCAATTCATCAATGATGCGACTATAATCCTGTGAATCGCATACCACGCCCACACCGTCATAATTTTTGGCGGCGGCTCTCAGCATGGTTGGCCCACCTATGTCTATCATTTCTATACACTCTGCATAAGAGGCTGCTTTTTTAACTGTTTCTTCAAACGGATACAAGCTCACAACCACTAAATCGATGGTCTTAATCTTATGTTTTTTGAGCGTTTGCATATGCTCTGAACTATCGCGTCGGGCTAATATGCCGCCATGAATATAGGGGTGTAATGTCTTGACGCGACCATCTAACATTTCGGGAAAACCAGTTAATTCCTGTACTTCTTTAACAGCTAATCCAGCCTTTTTAATCGCCTTAGCTGTACCACCGCTGGATACAATTTCAATGCCTTGATCTATTAATCCACGCACAAATTCTTCTAAGCCGGTTTTATCAAATACACTTATCAATGCTCTCTTAACTGGTCTAACTTGATTCAACATATTCCCCTTTTTCTAATTCTTTCTATCCCAAAATCACGATATTGCGACACTTCGCCATGCATTTACCCCGTCATTCAGACTGTGTCACAAAGCTAATAAGCCACGTCATTGCGAGTTGCACGTAGTAGCAACGCGGCAATCTAAGACCAATAACTATTCAACTTTATTAATATTCGACACTCAGTATCTAATTTAACCTTAGATTGCCGCGGCTAAAAAACAGCCTCGCAATGACGTGGTGCTGTGCCGAAGTAGTTTCTCCAAAATGAAACTCTTAAATTAACTTCACTACTTTCAAAAATTCTTTTTGCAATAACCTGGCCATGCGGCCTGGCTTTCCCAATCCAATTTGGCGGGCATCTAATTCTATTACGGGCATGATTTCCAAACTCGTATTCGTGATCAATAATTCATCCGCTGTATACAAATCATGGCGAGTTAATGGTGATTGATGACACTTTAGCCCGATATTTTGAGCCATTTGGAGTGTTGTCTGCCGCGTAATCCCCAACAAGATACCGCATGCGGCTGGCGGTGTCCAGATTTGACTTTTTTTAATCGCAAAAACGTTTGAAACACCACCCTCACCAACATAACCGTCAGTTGTTAAATGCAAACTATCCACATGTTGGCCAAGGCCCTTAGGCTGGTCTTGAACCCAAGCTTGAATGGAATTCAAATAATTATTGCCTTTGGCTTGGAACATACTTGATGTTATGGAATTAAGTCTCACAGAGCTGGTCTTGAGCTTTAGCCCCTTCTTCCTTAATGCACCCACTTTCGCGGAGATCGGACGAATCAATAATAATGCCGCGACACCCTCAGTAGGATGTTTTTGAATGGATAAGCGCAGCATAATATCATCGCTTTTAATTACCTGCTGGCAATCAGCCAACCAAGCCTTTAAG
>JBLINS010000108.1:0-4440 GCA_047639455.1 Candidatus Omnitrophota bacterium | reverse complement strand
GGCATATTGGTCGAACGATCGTGACTACCAACAAAACCACCTTCTTCCCTATAGCCCATATGAACAAACCGACTATCAACAATAACTTCTTTTTGCAAACGCTCAAACTCTGCTTTAGCGAGTGGTGTTTTACCTGCCTGACCAAGAATGCGCCCCCAGCGTTCTGCGCGGTTATGTGGTGGCGTTTCACCTTCAATGGCATAGGATGCCTTCGAATCCGCCAATAATAAGAAGCTTGCCGCACGCATCAAAATGTCTGGATGAATCACCCCAATGCTATCTAATGCTTGTTGCGGTAAATTTTGCTCTATCAGTTTATCTAATTTTTTGGTTCGCCTGATAAGTGGGCAAAAGTTTTTAACGCCTGGTAGGTTATTGCGAATACGGTGACGTTTAGACGAGCGGGATGGGCCAGCGTATTGTATTTTATTATCAATGAGATCTACAAAATTGCCTTGTGCCAGGGCAGGGATATCAAGTTCTGTTTCCAATAAGTATTCATACAAAAACCATATGCGTCGAGCATATGAGCCATTAGGCTCTTTTTTGATAAGATCTTCCACATCATGCTTCTCAATACATGAAAAAAGAGCGCTAAAAACCGCCATATCAACACCTTCGTACTTTAGAGCAAATACCAAATGTCCATATAGAGTATCTTCGGGTGCATGACGTGGTGTAAAGACACGCCAGTTATCAGTCTCATATCTTGTGTGTTTTTCGCTAATAGCCGCCAAGACAAAAGGTGATGGAACATTCAGCTCGTATTTCTGAATCATAGCTGCGTAGCCCACAATCACTGCTCTTGGTTCTGGTAGAGTTCTATGTATCATATACAGCATTATCTCATGAATATGGCTTATAGTCCATGAATTTTACTTATATTTATGTATATTCATGAATTATGGTTACATATAGAGCGGCGGATATTGGGTTTTTATAAAAAATCTAAGCCTCAGCCACATTTGAGATTCAGTGAGCATTCTAAGAGCTTCTAATTTAAATTCACGTCTATACCGACCATCATTCTTACTAGCACTCATAGAACATCTCCTACAAGAGACTATTGTCTCTTATTTTTGGTGTCCGCGAAACCTGGACCCTCTCAGCCTGTCCCTTTGTAGTGCATTTCGGACCTAGCGTAATCTCCTCCCACTCTTGAACTGAACTGTAAATTAATGTATATACTTACTTAAAGATAAATAATAATATTTGTCATAATATAGGGGAGGTATTCCAAATGAAGCCACAATCTAGATCAAAAATGACGTCTCTATTGATGTTAATGCCAATAGTCTTTGCATTATCTGTAGTGATGCCAGAAGTCGCCCATGCTAAGGGCGAAAAGAAAGCCGCCAAGGCGGTCAGAAAAGCAGCTAGAAAACAAGCTGGGACTATCAGACGTGAAGGTAGGGCAATGGCCAGAGAAATCATCAACGACGGCAAAGAGGCAAAAGCTAATGATGCTAGCGAGGCAGCATCCATCGCAATACAAGCAATCGAATAAACTAACTTACCGGGACCAGTAAACAAAATAACATCTTGGGGACGTGGGTTGGGTTTGAGCCCACTCCCCATATGTTGAGTCTATAATCTTGATAATGCTAATTCATAGACTCCAATGTTCCGCGCTACGTCAGCAGTATATGGGGGACGTTGTTGCTATATTGCGTTACTTTCCCAATCTCTTCATGCTGCTTAACTCAATACCACACACCCTCACAACATCCTCAGATTTGATTAAATGAATATAGCACTGACGCCCTCTTCACTCTTTATTGATCCCACACACAATTGGAGATAAGGTAAAAATCTAGTGCTAACCGCTACTCAGTAACTTCGACTGCCTTGGCATCCTCTCGGTCGTAAGCCTCCATTAAAACTTCGCCCTGTTTTAATTCTTGATAGATTGTTAGAATCGCCAACTCACGCTCGCGCTCCATGGCCACTGGGTTTTTAAGGGGTAGCTCGGTATTACGATCACCTGGCCATTGCTGTGTGTCTGGGGTTTGTAACATGTCTTTGAGTAGAACCTGCCCATAAGGAGATGAATTAGTTGGATTATTTTGTCTCCGATCATATTCTTCAGCTGCCTTTTGCATAAGTTGATCACTTTTAAGGATCGTATTTTTCAGTTGCGCATCTGACTCCATCCACTCAACATCTGCTTGGCGACGCTTTTCACCATCAATGCTATCTTGATGTTGATCCATCATTTTCTGTTTTAAATCATCTTCGGCTAATTGCCGAATGCCGCGCATCTGCGCATCACTCTTGGTCGCATCTGCCTGAGTCAAAGCTTGACCGCCAACCGACATTTCAGAAACATCCACACTTGAATCCTTCGGCAAATCAAGTGCCGCATTCGCCGCCGCATCTCTTGATATATCTTCCCCGCCGCGAAGCGCCTCATCGGCCATAAAAGCGTCATAATTTTCTTGATTGTTAAGGTCAGAAATTGCCTGCTTTGTATTTGCAATGGCGACGGTGTCAATTTTAGGCTGGTCTTTTAGAGACTGCAGTCTAATTTCATACTCCCGTCTCCGAGGACTCCATTCACCTGATTCCTCATCAAATTCCGGTAATTCCCCGGGTGAAACAGGCGTATCAAAACCAATCGACGAATCTGTTTTGGCTTTCTCAAGTGAATCTGCACGGGCTGCTTTTTGACTTTGTTCTTGAACGGCTTTAGCCTGCCGCCAAGCATCTTGTGAAGGTTTAGGGTCTGCATCCAATTCAATCTGCGCTGCCTCATATTCAGATTTTTCCTGAGCAATTCTATACGCTAGCTCACCCGCTGGTCCGTATAGCTCTAACTCAAGTTTCTCTTTCCACGCTTTAACTTCCTCATTTTCAGGTTCAAAATCAAGCGTATATTTCGCATAAAATAAAGCACCCTCCACTTTGCCCTGTTCGTATTTATTTTTTAATTGATCCAACATAAGGCTAGTATCCGAACGATCTAAATACATTGCTCTGCCAAAAATCTCATCCGCCTCATCATAACGTCCCATTTGAGTCAACGTTCTGCCCACAGCCTGATGTGCTGTTAATGCATTTGGAAAATCTTCTTTAGCCTGCAACGCAATCGTGAGAGATTCTTCAAGCTGATTAGCTTCTCTTAACTTATGAGAACGATTGACCAAAGCAGCTGCCTTTTTGTTGCTTTTATAAAGCTTCATTATTTCTACGATATACGTTTCTTCAAGCTGCATATTCGTATTATCTGGAAACTTTTCCTGAGCCTCTTCAACGAGTTTTAGAGCCTTTTCAAATTGGTTGGAGTCTATTAAGTTATTCGAGAGATCTTCCCATTCAGAAATTTCCCTTGCCTCAGCTTTCTCTTTTTTATCTTTACGGGCATGCTCCAACTCCGAAGTGAAATAGTTTAAATCATCAAATCCGGGATTTTCATGCATAGCTTGTGCCAGCACCTTGTCAGCCTCATCTAATCGACCTAACTCTAACAATAAGTTGACCAAACTAGTTTTGTGCCTGATCTCATTGGGATTCAATTTAATAGCTCGGTGATAAGCTTTTATAGCGTTTGTATACCGTTTTAATTTGCCAAAAATTCTTCCCTCAATATCATGCAAATAGGCAGTATCAGGAGATATTTTCTTTCCCATGTTAATAAACTTCATCGCTTCATCAAAAGAATCGCCGTCCTTCATTAATGCCTCTGCCAGGATGCCATAAACAAATGCCTTTTTTGTCCCTAAAGAAATGGCTTTTCTACTAATCTGTATTGACTCGGTATGTTTACCCATTTTGACCAAACACCACCCAAGCCTTGCATACGCATAGGGGTAAGACTCGCCCAAGACAATTATGCGGCGATAGGCCGCGGCCGCTTTTTCCCATTGCTCATCTTGCTCCCAATCCCAAGCGTCGTCATTTTCTAGTTCCATATATACTTTATTCTTAAAATCATTCCACTCATCTAAATACTTGCGTGCTCTCTTTCTGTAAGACTTCCGATCCAACAACCACCCGTATACTCTAGCTACATCCGCATGTTTTTCAATCCATGTGTCATCGCGACCTCCGGTCATGATGAAATTTTGAATCTGATGATCATAGGATCTGGCAAATATAAAAAGCATTTCGCTATCACTCCAACCAGCTTGCTCTAAATATGAATGAGCTTGCGCGTTAGCTAGATCCCATTCTGAATTCTTTAGATGTTTTCTTGCTTTTTTTCTTTTAAGAGAAAGATCTGTGCTCGGATCATAAGGAGGTTTAGGAATATGCACTTGGGGTTGTGGGTTAAAAAGCTGCCAAAGAATCCCTCCCTTTGACCCTGAATAGCTTGAACTACTAGATGAGCTCGACGAAGAGGGCTCAGAATAATGATTCTTTCCACTAGAGTCTGTCCACACACCTTGATATCCCGCCCAGGCTTGCCCAGAAATAAAAAGTGTCAGTGCGCACATCACA
>JBLINS010000107.1:0-4510 GCA_047639455.1 Candidatus Omnitrophota bacterium | reverse complement strand
GATGACACAAGGTGATAGTCATGATGAAGCTTTGCTGATTGCAGCAAATGTACCTGACTATGCCTTACCTAAAATGGAATTATTAGATGGTGAAGAGCCTTTGAATATGTGGGTTGCGGACCTTAAACTAACACCTGAGGGTTTAAAATTATTAGAGTTTCAGAGCTTGTATTTTTCTATATTTGGTGGGTATGAGCGTTTAACGGGCGTGAATGTTCGCAATGATGTGATGATACCGATGTTAAAACGTCGCAAAAAAATAGTGGAGGGCAGTTTATTCCCTAGGGGGTTTGATATTGAACCCATTAATGCGATGCAGCCGTTCACCGAAGACAAGGCACGTATGCCTTTATTATTTGAAGGTATTGAGCGGTTTTTGCCCAAAACCACCAACTTTGTGGCCACATACTCACCTACACTAGCATCGCAAATATTAGAGCGTTTAGGGTCCCCCGCAGAGATTATTATTAAACCAAGAACCCAAAGTAGGAGCATTGGGGTGATTGCAATCACCTCTAATCTGCTGGATGATACATTGCAGCTATTGTTTGGAAATAAGGAAATGTCCACCGCATTGAGGAATAGTCATATTTTAGATGGCGCTGAAGCTGCCATCTCTTTTTGGCAAAAGGGTGTAGAAGCAGACTTTGTCATTCAAGAACGAATTAAATCAGTATTAGTGGATTCTCAAGGTAACGTAGTTAATGGAGAAACTGGTTTTGATCCTGTTATTAGAGCGGTGATGACAACAACGTCGCATGAAGGCCAAATCAAAGCACATTTAAATCTCGCATCCTGGCGCTTTCCTCAAAATCAGCTTAATCAAGGCAGCTATCAGGATCAAATCATTTCACCCAAGTCTTCCAAAAACCCTGACGCACTTATGCAGCCAGAACAATTAGACCAAATCCAGTCCCAACTCCAAATTTTCATGCCCACCGTCCACAAGAATCTTGTTGCCCAAATGAAATCCCAAGAGCCCACCCGCATGTCCGACCAAACCCCCAAACGCCTCATCCTCACAGGCCAAGGCCTATCCACAGACACAGACCCCGTTCATATAGCGCGTGTATATGACTTAGCAGAAGCTGTATTACGCAATAGTAGCTTTATGCAAACACTAAAGCTAAGTGCGCTTAAATTAAGCCAAAAAGACCCATTGAATCTCTTGGCAGACCAGCTCATTTATCATATTAGCCAATACCGCCAAACTGATACGAGCTTCTATGAAGCGGCAATGAAATTCTTAAACACTTATGAGGCAAACGATAACCCCATTATTGATCTGACGGATGCAATGGATTCGATTGAGGAATCTATAGCCCCATTACTTCAGCGAGCCGCTCAAACCATAAAAGTGAACCAATCAAGACGCTTAGCCGCAAAAATCATAGTTGCCACCATCATCGCCCCAAAACTAAGCCTTGAAAGAGCGGGCAGTGATGCAGCTGAAGATGCTGCCGTCAGAGAAATGTTAGATCAATTCATCCATACAAAAATTGAATTCTACCCATCGGAGGTTAACAAGAGGAGGTCGGACCACTCTGAGAAAGAAACAGAGTTGGAAGCACTTCAACGTGACGAAAAATTGGCTTATGCAGACTACATAGATGCGCACATCGAATCTTTACGTGAAAACGACACAGAATATTATGATCATATTGCTGTTGCTAAGTATAGATTTCATCAAAGATTATTAAGCCAAATAGCCGTTAAACAAGCCGAGTTGTCCGAAATAGAAAATCAGCTTATCGAATCAAAGTCTCATGGGATGTTGTTTATGGAGACCTTGATGGGAACTTTTGAGCCCAAGCCGAGATTGGCACCATTGAAATTACCTATGGCCACAAGCGGTGCAGATGACACACCCATGCAGGCCGAATCGATTGATTGGGTTCAGGGTATATTGCGTTCCAAACAACATGTAGGTGCTCGCATAGCTCTTGTGACTCATGAGATAGCGGGTGAAGACCGGTATCGATTCATAAATATAGAAGAGGGTAGGGCCGCGTATTGGTTGAATGGAGAAGAACGGAACTTAACCTTGGAGGCGAGTTTGCCTCGCATTACGTCAATTGCACCTAGCCGATTTGCTAAAGGGGGCGTGATAACTCTGCCTATCAAAGTCTTGATGTATGCTTTTGGCCAGTTCTTAAAGCGTTTGAGCCACACACTATTACCCAATGAACAAATTCGTTTCGAAATCATGATTGAGCAAGACTTGGACTTTCTTGATTCCGAAGCTGTATTAAAAAACCTAAATCACACATCAGGACCCATTCAAACGCATGTGAGGTTCTTTGATGCCACAGCCCCGGCATTTGAATTAGAGGGAGAGGACGTGCGACGCATTGTTATCCGAAAAAAAGACAGCCTAGGAAGCGTTGGCGAATTCAAGGGCGCTGCCGTCTTTGCGGTCAACCCACCACAAGAAGGTAATGCCTTGCCACTCATCCAAATCATCGCAGGGGCCATTGAATTCAAACTCCAATCATTAGAGAGCATTGGGCGAGCCGATATCTTTAATCGCATCATGAATTTCCGCAATATATTCGAGACAACCCCCGATGCCAAACAGCGCAGCCTCATGCACACATTCACTGGCAACCCAGACGATATTCGCATCATCGAACAAACCCCCATCATCGCCCGCATGTCCATCAACAAACTCTTCACCTCAGCCCTCCTCTTCGCCAAAACCATCGCCCTCTCTGCATAAGGCATTTTATTCATCATATATACATGTCAAAATTGTGATTATGCACAAATTACAAATATGACATGTAAAATATTGAAAATCACAAAATTATCAGGTATAATCTGTATTATGATGCAAAAAGACATTCTTAACTTGAGGGATAAGGCTATAAAACAATTAGCCAATAAGTGCGCAGGTTTTTACCTGGGGGGAGGCACAGCCTTGTCTTTATATTATTTTAACCATAGAGAATCTTATGACTTGGATTTCTTTACCAAAAAAATATCAGAAGATGATATTGATGAACTTATGCAGTGTCTAGCTACACAACTTAAAAAGAAGCTGATTCGAGAATCATCAGTTGCTAACGCAAAGATGGCTAAAGTGCTGAAATATTACATTGGTGATAATAAAGATAATAGTTTGAAAATTGATTTTATAGAAGATCACTTTAGATGTTTTGAATCAGATAAGAATATAAATGGTATTGATATTATGAGTTTAAATTCCCTATATATAAGAAAGATATATGCATTTGCTGGAATTATACCCAAGCTAGATCCTGTTGGCAGATCCATTCCAGCCGGCGGTAGACAATCAGCTAAGGATATCTTTGATTTATATCACTTATCACATTCGTATGAAACTTTATCCAAATTCTGCCACGAACATTTTGAAAAAAATGAGAGAGATATGATTGGGGTGAAAAGTAGGGCTATAAGCCGCTTCGATCTCTCATGTGAATTATTAGATATTGAGACTAGCCAAGATATTGATACCAAAAAAATAATTCATGAAATCTTAAACAATCAAATTGAAAAAATGGTTTTGATGGAGCTGGACTAATGGGAAAAGGCATTTTCTGGGACATATCTTTAAGTGTTAAGGCTGTGCAGGCTATCCTGAGTCAACCCAGTCACGAGAAGTTTGCCTATCTCACGGCTTTAATTTTATCTAGGACAACGGATGTTAAAGAAGTGTTTGCTAAATACATTACTCAAGAAAACTTTGTACGCCATTGGAGGATAATTAAGCGCCGCCTAAAAGAAAATAAATGGAATGACAATGTCGCCTATTGGGACTTGGTTCATAGTAGCCTATATAAACAGCTAAAGAAAAAAGGCGCTATAGGAATTATTAAGCCGAGCTCAAGAATAGAGAATGCCAAATTACATGAAATCAGTGAATTTATTAAAGCTTCACGCAAAGCAAAAAAATGGTCACAAGCAGACTTAGCAAAAAAAGTTCTCTCCACCCAACAAAGCATCTCAAACCTCGAGAGGGGCCAAATCGACTTCTCGGTCAATACGCTTCTAAAAGTAATCGATGCGCTAGACTTAAACTTAATCCTAGAACAAGACCACGCCAATACCAACATGATCGGCACCTACTCTATTTCAAAAATTTAGTGGTTTGAGTACACGGAGGGGCAGAAGAAGTTGAGGTCGCAATGAGGACTGTTGATATGTATAATGGTAGCTATCAAAGGGGAAGTAATGGTCAAGAATAAATCGCAAGTACTGAAGCTTATAGAAAAAGAAACAAATTCTATTAAAAAATATGGTGTCAAAAAGCTCGGACTGTTTGGATCTTTTGCTAGAGGCGAAAATAAGACGAAGAGTGATCTTGACTTCGTCGTGGAGTTGAATAAAAAAACATTAGATTCCTATATGGGCTTAAAATTTTTTCTAGAAGATTTATTCAAAAAACACATTGATTTGGTATTAATCGACTCCATAAAGCCAAGGTTGCGTCGCAGGATACTGAAAGAAGTAATTTATGCAAAGGGATTATAGAGTTTATCTGGATGAT
>JBLINS010000106.1:0-4541 GCA_047639455.1 Candidatus Omnitrophota bacterium | reverse complement strand
ATCCACAGGTTAATTTGGATCGCGTGCAACAATTTCTTTATTCACAATATATTTATGGCTTACCACCCTATGATTATTTTCATATCACTAAAGAGCGTGTTATTTATAAACCTAATGACAATATGCAATTTATCTTCCATGCGGCTCAAAACTCGAATCGTTTATGGGGTCCTATAGATGAGAATTTTAATCATCAAGGCATTAGTTGGGATTGGCAAATTAATGATCGGCTGGGCTTTTTCTTTGACTATACACATTCATTATTGGCCGACATCCCTAGGTTCATCGCCACGGCCAATAACCCTACTCCAGAATTAAATTTTAATAGTCATCACAATGTATATGGCCGTCTCAAATTACAACTTAATCAAAATGCTTTTTTGAATATGGAATACGGTGTATTTGGCAATACGCTTTATGGAGGTTCTTCAGCTGTGCCCATAAATGCTTTTGCAGTAACTAATTTTAGTCTACCTACTATTGACACGGAGCACTTGCTTCGTGTAAGTCTAGAAGGAGAATTTTAGTCTAGATAACAAATGCCAATTGTTGGGGTTTGTATCGACTGTTTGGAGGAATTATGTTTAAACGATTATTAATAGTATTAACGTTTGTTTTATTAGCAGCATCATTAGGCGAAAATCCCGCTTTCGCGACTTTTACATTCACGGTTGTGCCAGATAGGGGTGGCAAGCACATACGCTTTTCTCCCGCCAAAACGGATCGTGAAGTCCGCAATGAAGAAGTCACGTTAACGGTGAGTTCTGATGAAGCTAAGCAATATCGCGTCACGCAGCAATTAATCCACCCTTTAACTAATGCCACTGGCGCCACTCTATCTACAGAGTCTTTGAAGATATTTTCACCAACTAATGTTGGTGGCAGCCTGGATATAACATTTCCTACTGAGTTAAGTAGCTCAGCTGAGCGTATTTTCTTATCAGATTCGCAAGGCACGGCGGAGACATTCCAACTTATCTTTGCTTTGGAAGTCGATTCAAATCAGGAAGCTGGTAGGTATACAGGTCAATTGATTTATCAATTAGAGGCGTCTTCAGGTGGAGTAGCTGCTGTTACGGTGACTCTAAACGTATCAGTTGAGGTTATCACTGATTTGAATTTATTAGTAACGAATTCTAGCGGTGCTTCGCGATTGGATTTGGGGACTATAACTAAGAATCAGGTCGAAGGTGAAGATGTGCTTCAATTGCAGATCACGGCGAGTACTGGCGGATCTTACTCTATATATCAGGAAGTTATCGAAGGTGTACGTAGTTTAGAGGGGCGCACTATGGACGACAATAGAGTGTATTACCAAATGGCCGATGCAGACGTTGGTGAAGTTACCTCTATAGCAGCACAACCTTTATTAACGACCAAGACTTTAATCTATCAATCTAATGACAGTGGCTCTGCTGCAAGTTTTGAGATTGCATTTTCGACATCTGATATGGATGATCAGCTGGCCGGAAATTATAAGGGTACATTACGATACACGCTTGAAGCAGGGCGGACCAGCTTTGATATAGAACCTGTTCAAATACCTATAGAGGTTGAAGTGGCTAAGCTGTTTTTTATAGACGTGGACTTTGACTTAAGCGGCGGTTTGTATTTTGGAAAATTACGTGCGGCCGAAGATCAGACCATGCGCCGCATTGTTTTGAATCCACATAGCAATACAGGCGATGTATATCAGGTAGTGCAACACATATCAAGGCCATTCACTACCGAGGCTGGTGATGAATTAGACTTCGCTAACTTTAAGGGCATGATGACAGGAGCCACTAAGGGACAAATGCTATTGACCACAGAAACCGTTATGCATGCCGGTGATATTGTGGTTTATAAATCTGATGATGTTGGGTCTTCAGATGAATTTATGATTGATTATGTATTATCCCTGCCACGAGGGACGAAACAAGGCGACTATTCTTCCGAAACGTCCTTTTCTATGACAGTTATATAGATTGTTATAGGTACAAACCTCCTCAATATTGCGAGAATTAATAATTAAATGGCGTTTGACTAGCTTTTTGCCTTAGTGACCTAGGCTTTTTTTTGACGCATTTGCGGACTGATAGACATTATATTTAAGGTTGATAATAGATATTATTTGGATTGATGATTAAATGCCAAACTTCATAAACAGCTATATTCATTAGGGTTACATAAATATTTGGTATAAAATTATACTTATTATTGTTGTTTAAAAAACAATTTTAAATTTCCTCTTGAAATCTATCCATTCATTGGGTATATTTGGAGGGAATCCAATAGTGGGTTTGGCAATTTTGTAGACGCTCTTTTGACAACCGAATCACAGATGAAAAGGCAAACTACCCGTAAGGGCAGGACGCAAAGTCACGGATCCTAATTGAAGGAAAGCCGGACTATCAAACTTAAAAATAAGTCTGATAGTCCGGCTTCTTTTTTTTAGGGTTGAGAATAGAGCATAAATTAAAACGGAGTTTTGATGAAACTAAAACCAGTAGTCCTTAAGATGTTTTCGGCGATCGTGGCAATAATCCTTTTGCCACTTTCATTTGCTGGTGCCGCAATTTGCCCTATGGGTTTTCATGTGGGTCAGACTTTGGAAATGGGCATGAATGTCTATAAAGGAGATGTCTGGACGACTTTAGTTACGGGAGATCTAATGGATTTTGGTACTTTGAATTATGATGGCTTTACCGGCTTAACAGCTGAAAATTATTTTACCGTCGTATTCTTCCCTTCAACAAATGGTGGGAGGTATCAAATTACGCAAACAGCACATGCCTTAACGAATACGGCTGGTGCTGAATTACCAACGGGTGCATGTGTCGTGACGCCTTGGGCTGTAGACCCTACGAATGGACAGTCGTTCCCAGGGGATCATCAAGTGGGCGCTCAAGGATCTTTTGTTGCAGATGATAAATTGATTTATAAAAGTGATGCGGCGGGCACCTATAATGCTGTAGCAGCAACATACGCCATTACATCAAATCCTGATAATGGATCAACAGCTAGAATATCGCGTGATCAAAAAGTCGGTGAATATGAGGGCTGTATTCTTTTTGAGTTGAGTTTAGCGAATTAAACGGAGGTAAATATTATGAATAAATCTAATGAGTTTTTTAAACAAGATGTAAATAGCAAGTTTGAAAAAAGTGTAAGTCTAACTAATAGTGTAAAACGTTCAACAAACAAAACGGGCAATTCGCCCAAGGAGATAGTTATGAAAAAAGCAATCACATTGGCATTAGGTCTGATTTTTGTCAGCTCATTAGCCATAGCAGCACCAATTGAAAAAATAGCGCGAGCAACCGTTGTTGCAAATACAACGTTTAGTTTAGTTTTATCTCAAGGTCAGGTTGATGGTACTTGTTGTGTCGCCGGAACAATCGAAAATATTGATTTTGGCACATTAGCCGACACAGATGATGACGGTTTTATGTCGGGCTTGAATGTATTCGGTTTTATGACTGCATTCACTAATGGCTTAGAATATAATGTGAAATCAACTATGGCAGCTCTTACAGATGCAACTATTGGCGAATCTTTGGACGTTAACTCAGTAGGCGTTCAAACTCTAGCTGCTAGAGATATTGCTGGAGTGGATATCGCTGCTGACACATTAGCGGCTGCTCAAAGTGCTGTTGGTGTCGATAAATCACTATATATTTCAAATGGTGTAGGTACAGGTGGTGCAATCGACATCGTTTGGTTTATTCCAAGCTTTGATGGAAGTGGCGCCTTGCCTTTCACGGGTGCTGTAGTTCCAAATAGAGATATTCCCGTAGGTACATATGTCAGCACAGCCACATTGACATTGACTGTTGTCTAATTAAGTTATACGTAATATTGATTACAAAAAAGCCTTCGAAGATTCGTCTTCGAAGGCTTTTTTTTACGCATAAGTTTATTGTATGATGGTAGTTAGGAAAAAAGTTAGTTGCGGTTATTCCAAAGTTCGTTTTTGTAGAGAAAATAAACTTTTCTTAGTTGACGCATGAAAGGGCTTTGGGAGCCGTTACCTTGAGCTGCAAAGCCAGCGTATTCTTGATTCCAATTGGTCGCCCCAGGCTTAATATTAAGATTCATTTTGGCGTGTTTGAAGGGTTCTCCTCCAGTCCACCAACGATCTAGCCATTCGAAGGCCATTCCACCTATTGCATTACCCGCACCAGAACCACCAGCGCCATTTTTTTGAATATTTCCCCAGCAACCTCGGTGATAAGACATTTGACCCGCCTCGTCGACGCTTTCGTTGCCACCGTATTCGGTGATCAATACAGGTTTGTCGTATGTATTTTTGACATTGTTCCATATAGACCCAAAACCAAAAGGACCCTTATAAGAATTTGTTCCAAAGATATCAATGGCAGGCGCAAATTTTGCATAGTATTTTAATAAATTATCTTCTCCGTTGACGAGCGCCACGGGATGTTTGCCATCCAGCTCATGAATCAAAAGAGCTGCCTTATTGAGGAATTTTGCGTATGCTTCAGGATATGTTGAGGCATTGGTTTTTGTAAATGGGTAGTTATTTTCGTTTCCAAGAA
>JBLINS010000105.1:0-4719 GCA_047639455.1 Candidatus Omnitrophota bacterium | reverse complement strand
TAGCGCAAAGAAATTGGTATCAAAAGCCGATTGAATTGAGAAGGCAACCACCCCAATAGTTAATGCGTATATCCATTGTCGCCGCCGTGTATTTTGCACTTGCGCTCTAAACATATAAATGACGGGCAAAAATAGTGGAATGATGAACAAGACTAATCCCACCAATCCGATGTCACACCAAATTTGAAGAAAGCAATTATGCGCATAGCCGCGGTAAGCTAAGTCGGCAGGGGCGTATGCATCAAAGGCATTAAAAAAGGTATTCGGACCAAAGCCTAATAGTGGCCTATTTTGTATCATCTCTAAAGCGACAGCCCAAAAATGTAGTCGTTCGCCGACAGTGATGTCACTCAAATTGAGGCTAGTGACAAAATTATAGCGTAAGTCAGGCGAGCTAATTAATACAATGCCAGCACCAATGCATAAATACAAAAGTATTTTGAAGTTTTTGGTCGATAAAAGAAAGAGTAGCAAACTAGCCACTAAACCTATCATAGCTGAGCGAGATAGCGTAGCGACCAAGCAGCCTGCGATTAAGACAAATAATATTAAGCGACGCAGTCCCTTAAAGGACAACTTCTGACGACTGCGATACCATAGCAAAAAGCTAAATGGCAAGACGAGTAATAGATATGAAGAAAAATCATTAGGTGAAGAAAACGAGCTTTGCATGCGCGCAAAACGACCTGGAACATAGGCGGAGAACCCTTTAATCAAGTCGGTTGCATGTGTCATTTGATATAAGCCATTTAAACAGGCTAAGGCGGCTCCGATGAGAAAACTATAGGCAAAACGGTTCCTGCGACGCCTATCTTGAAAGTACTCGGACATCATTAAGAATATCCATATGGCTCGTACCCACTTAAACACCCCTCTCCACAAAAATTCTTCAGTATTAAAAGGAGAAAAAACCGCAGATATGAGCACCCATATTAAGAAAACGATATAGATATTTTTAGGAAAAGAATTTATGTTTGGTTTATCCCGAAGAAGGAATAGCCTCAATAGCCAAAGACAAAGGCCTATGCTCAAAAATATTTCAACCAAAGATTTGGAAAAAGGTAATGAAACAAGTGTTAATAGAACACAAGCCTCTATGGGACGCCACGACCCTCTCAAGGAGGGTTTTTGCTTAATGAATAATAAGGCAGATTTGAACATGATGACATAGAATAGCATATATATAGAACTTTGGACCCAGACAGCAGTAGCGGTGTATAATGGGCTCCAGCTGTGATCTTAGAATTTATTCGATTAACTGCTGTTTTTTAGGGCCATGACAGCTAAGGTCACAGGCGTTAATTTTTTCATTCCATTAATTTTAGATTATACGAAGCTAGCGCTAAGGATGTTAACTGTGATTTTATACGAGTGCCATCGAGATGAATGAAACTTTATTCATTCGCGTAGAAGCCAATCAAGTAATTGGCATTGGTCATTTTATGCGCACTTTAGCATTGGCCGAAATTTGGCGACGCAAATATGGACCAGTTTATTATCTATCTTGTGATTTATCTCCCAATTTGCAAAGCATACTCCATTCGAAAGACATAAAGTTTGCCCAGCTGCAAAAAGATTCGAATTCAAATGAAATTGAGCAAATTATGTTGCTGGCTAAGCAATGCGATGCAAAATGGGTGGCTGTCGACGGATATGAATTCAATGAGGGTTATCAACAACTTTTAAAAAAAATGGGCCTGAGAGTATTATGGGTCGATGACCAGGGCAAATTAGACAAATACGATGAATCATAATTTATATGCTCCTGAGCATACTGATACTTGGTATGCAAATAATCCAATGACAACGGCATTATGCTTAGGAGCTCCCTACACACTCATACGTAGCGAGTTTCTTTTGCAACCTAGAGAAAGTAAACCGTTTTCTGCAATTGTTAGAAATGTATTAATTACTTTAGGAGGTGGGGAGCCTCAAAGTCAATTATTGCAGTTGATTGTATCTGCCCTTTTAGACATCAATGCCCAACCATTAGATATATGTGTATTACATGACGAACCAGAGTGGTATATGGCGATGTATGAAGCGGGTTTAATGAGTCATGAGCTCAAATTCATAGGCCATTCAAAAGACATTAGTCAATGTATGCAATGGGCTGATATAGCTATTACAGCTGGTGGTTCAACTAGTTGGGAAAAGTTGTTTATGGGTTTACCTAGTATTGTGTTCAATCTTTTTGATAATCAAGATTTAATTGTTAACTGGTTGGATAAAAAATCAATGGCTAAAGTTATATTTAGTGAAAATAACGCATTATCAGTTGATTCGATCAAAGAGACATTTATAAATTACGTTCAAAGCGTTAAAGAAAGAAGTAATGTTGTTGAAGAAGGCCCAAGATTGGTTGATGGTCGAGGAGCGCAACGTATATGCGATTTAATGAATAGGTTGACGACTTGAGAGTAGTTTATTTTGGAAATAATCGCGTCGGCTATGAGATTTTTAAATGGCTTCTGCCTCAGGTTGATATTGTTGGCTTGATTATTCATTCAGATGCAAGGGCTAAATACTCAAAAGAAATCATTCGCGAGTTTAAATTACATGATAATGCTATATTTAAAGCAGAAGAATTAGCATCATCGGATACGATTGATAAGATTAAAGCTTTGAATGCTGATATTGGGGTTTGTGTATTTTTTGGTGACATTATCAAGGAACCGTTGTTGAGCTCTTTTTCTAGAGGCATTATCAATATCCATCCTTCTTACTTACCTTATAATCGTGGGTGTTATGCGAATGTATGGAGTATAGTGGATGATACGCCGGCGGGGGCTACTATTCATGAAATAACTCCTGCATTAGATAAGGGTCCGATATGGTGTCAAAAAAAAGTGCACAAAGAATTAACAGATACGGGAAAAACGCTTTACGAAAAATGTGAGCAAGCCTGCATAGAGCTCTTTAAAGATAATTGGGATGCCATTGCCCATGCAAAAATAAAACCTTTTAATCAGGCTCATGCAGATATGACTTATCATAAACTAAGCGATATTCAGAATATCGATCAAATTGATTTACAACGACAATATACTGGGTCCGAATTGATTAATATTTTACGTGCGAGAACATTCGCTCCCCATAAGGGTGCATACTTTATGGACGGAGAAAAAAAGATTTATATGCGTATCCAATTGGATGAGGAGAAGACGTGAATCAAAAGCTGAATAGCAATTTAGGAGTAAATTTTTGAATACAGAATTTCGTATTGGTAATCGAACCATAGGGCCTGGACACCCCGTCTTTATCGTTTCAGAAATGTCCGCCAATCACAAGAATGACCTTGAACGCGCTAAAGAAATTATTCGCCAGTCTAAAGCTAGTGGTGCGGATGCTATTAAATTACAAACCTATACTGCTGATACAATAACGATGGATAGTCATCAAGAGTGGTTTCAAGTCAAAACCACGGCTTGGAAAGGCAGGAGTCTTTATGACTTGTATCATGAGGCATCCACGCCTTGGGAATGGCATGCAGAACTCAAACAACTCGCTGAGGATGAGGGGTTAATATTCTTTTCAACACCATTTGATTCGTCTGCAGTCGATTTCTTGGAGCAACTTAATACCCCTGTATATAAGATTGCTTCTTTTGAATTAGTTGATACTCCATTGATAGAGCGCGTGGCTAAAACGGGCAAACCTATTATCATGTCTATCGGCATGGCCAGTGAGGAGGAAATACGAGAAGCCTTGGTTTGTGCTAGATCCAATGGCGCTGGGACAATAGCCTTACTCAAATGTACGAGTAATTACCCAGCCAAGGCTGAAGATATGAACTTAAAGGTTGTGGCTGATTTGGCCAAGCGTTTTGATGTGATCCCAGGTATCTCTGATCACACTCCAGATAATACCGTTCCAATAGCCGCGGTAGCCTTAGGCGCGTGTATTATCGAAAAGCACTTTACCTTAGACCGTGAAGACGGTGCCCTCGACTCCTTTTTTTCACTAAATCCAGACCAATTTAGGTCAATGGTTGAAGCTGTGCGATTAACCGAGCTTGCGCTTGGGAAAACACAATATCAACCAACGACATCTGAGCAAGGTAGTATAGCCTTCCGCAAATCACTTTTTGCTATTACGGACATCGCCCAAGGCGCTATCATTGACTCGACGAATATCAAATGCATTAGACCTGGAATTGGTGCCGCACCTAAACATTATCATGAGCTTATGGGTAAACGAACTAAGGTTGTCATTGAACGCGGAACACCAATTAATTTAAACATGTTTGAAGAGAACTCTTAATGATTGTAGATGCTCATAGCGTGAAGAAGGTGGCTACCATTCAAGCACGTATGAATTCAGCGCGCTTACCTGGTAAAGTGCTAATGTCCCTTGCTAACCAGCCGGCTCTAGAGCGTATGTGTGAACGTGTGCGAAGAGCCAAATTTGTGGATGAAATCGTGATTGCAACCACAATATCACGAGAAGACGATGTTATTGTTGAATGGGCAAGAGCAAACAATATTTCAGTATTTAGAGGTAGTGAAGAAGATGTATTGGAGAGAGTGCTTGGAGCCGCTAGGAAGTTCAATGCTGATATCATAATTCAATTAACGGGTGATTGCCCTTTGATTGATCCGCTCATAATCGATCAATTAGTAGAAATGTATGTGAGCACAGATACGGATTATGTGAGTAATATAATGAGGCGCTCCTATCCAAGAGGTCTGGATACACAGGTTTTTTCGACAAAAGCAT
>JBLINS010000104.1:0-4752 GCA_047639455.1 Candidatus Omnitrophota bacterium | reverse complement strand
GACGCGATGAGGTGATTCAATACGTTAGCAATAAATATTCTGTTGAGAATGTAGCTCAAATCATAACATTCGGAACGATGTTGGCAAAAGGCGTTATCCGAGATATTGGCCGTGTTTTGGGTATGCCATATAGTGATGTTGATGCAATAGCCAAATTAGTACCTAATGAATTGGGCATTACATTGGAGGGCGCAATAGAAAAAGAACCAGAATTAAAAAAACTCATCGCATCCAATAGACAAATTGCGCATTTATTCAAATTATGTAGGTCTTTAGAGGGCCTTCCCAGACATGCCTCTACACATGCCGCCGGCGTGGTTATTAGTGGAAAAAAGCTGACTGCCAATGTGCCTTTATTCAGAACCTCAGACGGTCAAATTTCAACTCAATTCACCATGGGTGCTCTAGAGAAAATTAATATTCTCAAGTTTGATTTTTTAGGCTTACGCACATTAACAGTTATTTATGACACGCTTAAAGAAATCAAGCGTTATCGTGATATTGATGTGAATATCAAGACCATACCAATTGATGATGTCAAAACTTACGATATGCTTTCACAAGCTGAGGCGATTGGAATATTCCAATTAGAGAGTAGTGGTATGCGTGATATTTTACGCAAGCTAAAACCTGATCGTTTTGAGGACTTGATTGCTATTCTGGCACTTTATAGACCAGGGCCTATAGGTTCAGGCATGGTAGACGACTTTATTAAGCGAAAAAGTGGCGCTGTCACCTTTAAGTATGATCACCCACTCCTAGAACCTATTTTGGCAGATACTTACGGTATTATGGTTTATCAAGAGCAGATTATGAAAATCGTTTCATCTTTAGCCAAATTTTCTTTAGCACAAGCTGATTCTTTACGGCGTGCTATTAGTAAGAAAAAACCTGAAATCATTGAATTGCAAAAAAAATTATTTGTAGAGGGGTGTGTTAAGAACAACATCACCGCCAAATTGGCTGATAAGATATTTGAATTAATCATGCATTTTGCGGGCTATGGATTTAATAAAAGTCATTCTGCGGCGTATGCGCTTGTTTCTTATCAAACTGCTTATCTCAAATGCAATTATCCCGTGGAATTCATGACCGCTTTGCTTTCATCAGAGCGTGATAATACAGATAAAGTTGTGCTGTATGTCGAAGAGTGTAAGCGCATGGGTGTAGATGTATTGCCCCCAGATATTAATGAAAGTTACCCAACCTTTAGTGTGATTAATGATGAAACCATACGATTTGGAATCGCAGCGGTTAAGAACGTTGGTCAAGCAGCTATAGAAAACATTATCTTGCACAGAAATCGTTATGGCCATTTCAAGACCTTGCATGAGTTTTGTGAAGAAGTGGATTCGCGAGCAGTCAATCGCAAAACAATCGAGAGCTTGATTAGATGTGGTGGTTTTGATTCTATTTTGCCTAATCGCGCCCAATTAGTAGCTGGCTTAGACTCAGCTATGGCGCATGCAAGCGAAATGCAAAAAGACAAACAATCAGGTCAACTCTCTTTATTTGATACAGCTTCCACTGGGATGGGATTCAATCAGAGCATTAGGTCATTACCTGAAGTTGAAGAGTGGCCAGAATTAACAAAACTACAGGCTGAGAAAGAATTATTAGGCTTTTATGTTAGCGGTCATCCGATCCAACGATTTGAGAAACTATTTTTGCGCTATACGGATGTAACTAGTGAGAGCATGACCAAAAAGGAAGAGGGCTCCGAAATTCTCTATGGAGGCTTATTATCCAAAATCAAATTCACGATTACTAAAAAGAAACAAGAGCGTATGGCTATTATTAGCATAGAAGACTTGAATGGCAGCGTTGAAGCCTTAGTTTTTCCAAGAGCTTTTGAACAATGCGGCCATTTATTGACGCAAGACTCCATATTATTCTTTAGAGGTCGCGTGGATCGAAAAGAAGATTCTCCCAAACTCATTATTTCGAATATATTCACACCAGAAACAATAGCCAATTCAATGACTCAAAGCGTTACGCTAAGCCTATCGCAATCCATGTCCAATGATGAATCATTCACGGCAATACAACAAGTTCTAGGGAAGCATGCCGGCCAAACACCCGTTTACTTAAATATGCATCATGAAGATGGAAGCGAAAGCGATATGCTCATCGACAGATCATTGTATATTGCCCCAACTCAAAACTTCATAGACTCCATAGAGCAACTCCTAGGCACAGGCTCAGTCCACTTACAAATATAAACAGTAGTTTGGTTTGACATATGGGCAGGGTGGAATGGGTGGGTACATTCCAGTCAAATGACAAACATAATTTAATATGACAGTGTCATTCTCCTTCCATGCACCCACCCATTCCACCAATAATATGTCATAACAGACTAATGCGCATATAAGACAAGGACAGAGCGGAGCACTAGTCGTGGAAGTGGGGGAGCTGGCGGGCGGCGCCAGCTCATTTTACAAAAGTTTGACAGAAAAAGGCGTCATCCTGAAGCTCGCGAAGCAAGAGCTGTGAGCCTGCCTGCCTGCCGGCAGGGATCACCCAGAATGCTTTTAAGCTCAGCGTAATTAATTTATTATAATTCTTTTCCGTGACATCTATGGGACTCCACTATCTTGGTCCGTTCGTAGAAAGGCTTCTCTATTCATCGGCCACTCACTACATATGCACCCATCCCGCTGATGGGATGTCATAACAGACTAATGCGCATACAAGACAAGGGCAGAGCGGAGCGCTAGTTGTTGGGAGGCGGGGCCTGCCTGGAGCAGGCCGGTGGGTTTGGTCTGCCCACTACGGTAATTGTTGCCTAAAATAGACTTGTATTTTTTTTAAGGCAAGGGCAGAGCGGAGCTCTGGTCGTGGGAAGAGTGTATTTGAAAAAGTGGTAATTATAATTTTGATTGACCTGGAAATTTCGGTGAGTTAAGATTTGTTTATGGGGCGACATTTGTTTTTAGCAGTTATTGCGGTTTGTATTTTGGCGGTGGGTTTGTCTAGTTGTGGCAAATCTAACGACAGGGACAGATCCTCGTCCCTAACAGATGCTGATTTGCAACTTTTGGCTTCATCGTCCGGTGATCCAGGTAACCCGCAGGCAATGGTCGAGATTATTCCCGCACCTATTCCACCTATGGCAATTAATAATGGTATTACAGCGGCTGTGCCAGTAGTGAATGCAAACTTAGTTTCCAAAGCTACTCAAGGTACAACGAATATGCTGCCCATGAAGACTAATTATAGTTTTGAGCAAAAAGTTCAAGCGGCTTTGGCTAAGCTTAATTTGTATTCTGGTCCTATAGATGGCAAGGTCGGTAAAGGAACTCGTGCAGCCATTATGAAGTTTCAAACGAAGTCTGGTTTAACACCAGATGGTATGGCAGGTCCCGCCACTTGGATGAAGCTAAAGAAAAGTTATTATTCTGACGAAATATAATTAGGCATTTTGCCTAATCGGTTACGACGTTTCCAAGCCTTATTCACCAATACAGCCAATACACCCATCAAACTTAATAGCCCTATACGTGTTGCTAAAATATAGGGTTTTTGTGCATCAGCAACACCTTCCATTAATAGTGTTGGCAAACCTTGCTGGATAATCCAAGCGCCAAGAATTACAATTAAGAAAGTCGGCGTGACGTATTTAATAATGAATTTATAAAAGTATGGAATACGTATATCCGAACCTTGATGCATTTCACCCCAAGCTTTATCCATGCCAAATACCCAAGCGAAAAGAATAGCTTCTACGGTTCCAAACATCACTAGGCAGAATGTTCCACCCCAAAAATCCATTTCACCCACAACCCCTTTAGCCAAAAAGAATATCGGAAAATGACATAAGGCGAATGAGACTATGCCAAAAATATGACAGGCCTTTTTTTGAGATAAGTCGAATTCATCTTCTAAAAAAGTAATTGCTGGTTGGGCTAAAGAAATGGATGATGTGACACCAGCTAGAAAAAGTAGTCCAAACCACAGTGTGCCAAATATTTGTCCAAAAGCGATTTCTTGGAATATCATCGGCATGGTCACAAAGCCTAGATTAAACGCCCCGCTGGCTGCGATTTCTTGTGTTTGTAAGGGCCCAAAAAAGAGGAATGTGGCCGGGATGATAATGCTCGAACCTAATATCACTTCTGCGAATTGATTGGTGCTAACCGAGGCGAGCCCTGAGAGTACGATGTCATCTTGTTTTTTTAAATAACTGGCATAGGTGAGTACAGAGCCGATGCCAACACTTAAGGTAAAGAATATTTGGCCGGAAGCGGCTAGCCATATTTTGGCATTCAGGAGTTGGGATAAATCGAGATTCCACAAAAACCCCATGCCATTCCATGCAGTCCAGTCAAGGTGATTAATATGCATAGGCTGCAATGTGAGAATACGAATTGCTAGAATAACTCCAGCAATTAATAATACAGGCATGGCCCATTTGGTGAAGCGCTCTATGCCTTTGGTGATGCCCTGTTTGATGACATACATATTGCAGACAAAGGTTATTAGAAAAAAGATATAGGCTGTGAGTATGCTGCCAAAGTGCTCATTCTTTTGAACACCCTGATAAGCTGATAAAAAACCCTGCATAGATTCTTGGCTATTCAAAGTCATGTATTTGCCAGTAATTGAAAAGAGAGAATAGCCTAATAACCAGGATTCGATGTAGGTGTAATAAATAAAAATAACCATAGGCCCAAATATACCTATTAGCCCAAAGTATTTGATGAAGCGGTTTTTGGCCCACATAGAGTGAAAGGCGCCTGGTCCTGTGCC
>JBLINS010000103.1:0-4903 GCA_047639455.1 Candidatus Omnitrophota bacterium | reverse complement strand
TAACTTCACGCGCTAATGCCGCAAAAGGTTCATTGGCCATACCAAAGTAACGAACTTGTACATCTAAACCTAAGGACATGTTTTGTTCGCGGAGACTAAAACTAGTCGAATCCATACGCATCTGATTAGTTGAATCATATTGTTGCTGATACAAATCTTTTTGAAATGGCTCGTAAAATTGAGTACTCTTTTGAGTTGTCGCCTTAATAAATGTTCTAAAACCTTTGTGATTCGTCTGTTCATAAGAGCGGTTAGCGGGAAAGAACTCCATATAAGCATGATCTTTATTCTCTACGCCAAAACTAGCTATACCCTGTCCTCTATTAACATAAAAAACCCATAATGGAATACCCAAAGGTCCCGCAATTCCAGGCAAAAAATTTGCGAATGGCTTAGCATGATTGTATTCGCTAATTTCAAAACTTCCGTTATCCAATACGGAGTATTGGGATTTCTTTGTCTTCAACACGTTTTCTTCCTTTATGGGCGAGTACTGCCATTTTTTGCCATTTTTTGCCATCACACGCGCGCTTGGCGACGATGTGATCTATGTCTATTTCAAAATGGTCATTATTATAATCAAATGAAGTCATAAATCTCAAGAATAATCGATAAAAATCAATAAAAATGGATGTAACTCCGCTATTATCAGTTACATATGTAATAATCACTTATATTTACATGTTATCTTGTATTTATTAATAATCTTGCGTATACTTGTCCTTAGGTTAAGAGATTTAAATGTTTCTATAAAGGATTGGTGCATTATGACAAAATTAATTAGGCTCACCCTCATAGCAGTTATACTCAGCGTTATAGCCTCGCCTGGATTTGCGAAGTCTCTAACACATACAGTTAAGGTTTCACTACGCGTTTTACCAATTATGGAATTAGAAATCACAGGCCCCGCAGGTGGAAACATCGAATTTGGCGATATTCAAAAAGACGGCACAAAAAATATCATCACCCAAGCGAAAGATGTCATTATTAATGCCAAAACCAATATGGCAACACCCTATATCATTCAACAAGAGCTTTTGACACCAATTAGCAATGCCAAAGGTGAAGTTCTCACAGCTGGTGCCATGACTGTTAATGCTAGCAATGAAGCTGGCAGAGGTCAGTCCATGAGTAATGTATCTGCTCTAACTACACCCAATATTATATATAGGTCTGACGCTCGTGGCAGAAGTGACTCGATCAAAGCGCAATACCATGTAAACATTCCGCCCACCCAAGCAGCCGGTTCTTATGAAAGTGCTTTGCGTTATACTTTTGTAACAGCCTAAGACTGCTTCCTCAAGCCAAAAAAAAGCCTCCCCATTGTGCAATTTGGAGAGGCTTTTTTTTATTTCTTAACTAAATAATAATTTCTAATGAATCGCTTTGGACGAGTCCTCAACGAGGTGTGATGCGTCAGTATCTATCACATCATGTTCATGTGTTTGCAAATGTGATACCTGCGTTTTTAACGAAATTGTAGCCTCTTCATAACGTCGTCTTTCATATTCAGCAATTTGCCTAACAGCATCCAATTCTTTCATCTTAATGCCCAATGCCTCTGACAGATCCGCTTCTTTCTTTAAGGCGCGACGCAATGCTTCTACTGTTTGACGATGCTCCATAGCAGTTACATCCCTTGAGTTATCATCAGTAGCTATTAAACGCAATGCCAATATTCCGCCGAATAAGGATGATGCTACAAAATAAGCTGCTAATAATAGTACGGTTTCCATAATATGCCCTCAGTGCCTAATGGCTATTCATCAAGAATGGGTTTATTTTGCATAATCGAGTCCCCGATTTTGAGGTTCTCGGAATTGCCGTCAACAATTGTTGCAGCACAAATCTTTTTATAAGCCGTTTCAACTTCTAGCCGCGCTAATTCTTTACCACCTCGATAAATCCATAAACTCATGCCTTCTTTAATACCATTGTCCAGACCTTGATTAATCACAACAAAATTATGGTCTTCGTTAACTACCATAATTTCACCAAATAATTTGGGCTGAGCTATTGGTGTGCTAGCCGTATCTTTGGAATCCACTTTAATCGTAGCTGAGCTTTTTCGGGATTTGCCAAAATTACTTATTTGAGATTTGGGTTGCATGGGTATGCTTTTAAGCTGAACTTGAGTTATGCCTTGTGAAGGTGTCATCATCGCGGAAACAGGCATTGGTGTTGATGCTTTGGACTCTATATAAACTTGAGGAGAGCCTCTAAAATTATTCACCAAAGGCGGTGCCATCATCAGGCTTGTCAATTCGTTTTGAACCGCATGCCACTCTTGAGGTTTAGTTTTAACAGCTATCCGACCTAGATCAATATTTTGACTACCAGATATCAATTGAATCATTTCGCCTAATAATCTCCGAATATGCTCATCGCGATTACCCAATTGTTGAATTAGCTTGGTATTCTGCTCTTCAGCTTTAATAACATTAAGCTCTGCTGATTCTAACTTTGCTTGAACACGTTGCAATTCACGATTAAGTACTTTAACGCGATCTTCTGATTCCAATAGACGAACAATGCCTTCTTCAGATTTGCGCTCAATGGATAGGCGAAGGTTTTTTTCATTACTCCAAAAAACAGATAGGGTCAGGACTAGGGCGACAGGGATTAACCGGATAAACAAAAAAACAGTAGTCTTTGTTATTAGTTGCATACTTAATTTATATCAAAATACATCATATTGGTCAAGAATGAATTTCAAATACTAAATATAGTGGCTTATGACTAATTTTTATGCGATGGCTATTGGTGGTCAAAAATGTGTCGGATCAGCTTTTTTTAGTAATTATGCGCTAAATTAAGCTTCTGTTTGAACGCGTATATTTAACGTACGCTGAATAGGAGCGCCAGTGATGTCTATATCAAGTGCAAAATCTGTTGAATAGCCTGGTATCGATTTAGGCCTGATGGTAAGAGTGTGCGTGCCAACTGATATGTCTGTAAATAAATAATACCCTTCGTCATCCGAAATGGCAGAAGAATCTCCAAAGAGCACTTCTGCGCCAGCTAAGTATTTTTCACTTGAATCAAATTGATTATTGTTATTAAGATCAATATAGACTTGCCCACCAATCGACCTTTCTGATTTAACGCCAAAGTCGATGCGATAGCGCACTCCCTTTGATAAGGTAATGCTCTTAGAGTATAAAGACGAGGGCAAAAAGCCAACTCGCAACGTGCTTAAGTCAACGGCGACTTTTTGTTCGCCGACAACCACATCGTCAAAACTAAAGGCGCCATTCGCATTAGTGATAGATTTTTGTTTAGTCCCTTCCAGGATTACCCGCACACCCTGAACACCAACTTCACCGCGATTAAACTTACCATTGGAATTCATATCATTATAAATAATACCTTGTATAGATGATTTGGCCACTAGTCCAAAATCCACGCTTTTTGAAGAATCATTAAGATATACAGTTTTTCTCAAGCCGCTGGTACCAACAAAGCCATATGGGATACTATTCGTATTTAAGGTAATGCTAGTGCGCTTACCTTTAACCTTAGGTGTTTTGTATCGCCCCTCCGCATCTGTAACCACTTGTTCGTCACCCACAAAGATAGTCATATCAGGCATGCCAGGCTCATCAGCTTGACGTATATTGTCAGCATTGATATCTTGATAAACGACGCCATGAAAAGAGGTTTCTGGCTCCCATCGATACCCAGTATCAAACGTATATCTCACGCCAGAAATAACTTCAGCTTCAGTCCTGGATTCATTGACTATATTATCAGCGCGATACAATGAATAGCGGCCATCTATGTACAATTCAATATTTTCAATTTGATACCTCAAAGAACTAGAAAGCTCAACGCTATCCTCACCACTCAAAAAACTTTTACCAGACTCCGTCTCTTCCTGATCGGTATAACGAAAATCAAAATCAAATGTGATTGGTGTATCAGGTATTCGAGTTGTGCGACTAATTGCCAAAGAACTCGTTCTCGGATGAGACAATAACCGCAAATTAGTTTCTTCCAAATACGTGATATTTTGCCCATAAGATAACTTAAAATCCCAAGGCAATTGTGTGGATGCGGCTAGCCCCACTGAGTTTCGTCTATAAAATGAATCTGGGTTAGTTAACGATTCATTGTCCTGCGTTGTGTAATTCAATGAGCCTCTGACCTTGTGACCAAAAGGCATAAAAACTTGGCTATAAGCAACCTTTGCCGTATCTGATCGAGTAGGGGATGAAAAAGCTGATTCGTCGGTATCTGCGGCTGAAAATGTCAAATTCTTGCCATCGCCAAGATTCCATTTAAATTTGGCGTTCTGGCGTACATTGAATCTATCTTTTTTACCAGGGTCAAAGGAAATTCTGTCTCTAAAAATATCAGCATCATAAACGAATTCCATATTCTCGTTAAGATCCCATCTAAAATAGGTGTCAACGCCCTGCTCGCCCTGACCGCCAGGCGATCCGATCACAGACCTAAAAAACTTTGAAACATCCCTATATCTTGTAGACCAAATCATATTATCATTTTGAAATGTCGTTCTAGTATTAAAAGCAAAGCGCTCATTATCAAAAGCGTATTCGGTCTCAACCTTAGTGTAATCATTAAGTCTGATTTCATATTTAACATCAATGCCGCGTCGGTTCAGATCTTCAGATCTCTGCTGACCAGAACCCTGCAAATAACCTACGGTCAATAATTGTTCCTCAGAAATTTGCCAATCATAAATAATTCCGCCAATGAATGCATCAACAGATCCATTACCGGACGACAGAGTTCCCGATACACTATTCAATTCACGGCCATAAAATGCCGTAAATCGATGCGCATCCCCTTTTTTAGCATAGTCAACATTCAAGCCTCTAAAGCGACCTGAAGGCAAAATGTACATACTATTGTTCACCGTAAAGTCACCCACAGTTAT
>JBLINS010000102.1:0-4964 GCA_047639455.1 Candidatus Omnitrophota bacterium | reverse complement strand
TAATTAATACCGGTTCAGGATTGGCGATTATTCTGAATCAAACCATTGTTGATTTGGAAAAGTATTTAGAGAACTTGCGCGAAGTTGAGGCTATGCCTGAGCTGCTAGAAAGCGCTGTACCAGAACATTTATTGAAACAGGGATATGGACCCATCACCGCAACTGATTCCATTAAGGCATTTGAAATATTGCAATCCGTGCTGCGTAATACGACCTTTGGATCTGATTTGCATGAGCGCATAAGGGCATCGGATGATGGTATGGAATTCTATATTGAACCGGATGCAGACATGCGCGCTGATCACTGGGTTATGATTGCAGGAATGGGTGTGCCCTCACCTGGCGTAACTAGCGTGCAAATTAATAAGGAGCACTTGCGCGCGATTAAGCCTGAGTCTGGGGAATTAATCCTATTCATTGATCAAGAGCTCAAAATATTGACTTCACAAGGTGAATTGAAACCTGCCCCTAGAATGGCGGAGGGGTTTGAGGAGTGGAAGATTGAGCTTGCGAGCATTTCACGGCGCATGGAGGTGTTAGCTGGTAAGACGATTGCGTCAGTGCATCCAGAATCTCCTCTAAAAACAAAAGTGGATACTTTTTTGCAATTTGGTTATGGAATACTCGCGCAAATTGTAGAAGCTATGGAGTTACCGCTAACGGCGGATATGGAAGCAGACATGCTGCAGACCCATATTAATGGGCTGGAACGAGTTTTAATAATTCACTCTAAAATGCTTGGTGCGATTAATGCAATGGAAGAAGACGTATCAGCACGGGAAATACAATCATTATACGGAGAACCAAATGGACATTTAGCTTTATACGCATCAGAACTCCAGAATCTTAAAGTATTATTAGAAAGCGTTGTTGAAGATAGCGTGCCCGAATATCGAGGTGGGAAGGAGTTATTTGAATCGGCCACTCGGGTTCGTGAAATTTTGGAGTTGATTGAAGAACAATGGAATTCGGTAGAGGCGCAAGCAGCGGGGTTTGAGGGCGTTTTGCCAGACTTGGCTGAAGTGGCCGAAGAGATAGAATTTTCTGAATCATCCTTAGGACGTTGGGGTATGGATGCAGACTTGCGGAACAAATACTTGCTGAGTATTAAAGAAACAAAAGATGCTATAGACGCCATAGCCAAGAATCCGGAGCCATTAGAGAATGTGAATGCTCAAGCCGTTAGATTTTCATTCACCGTGGAAGACGCTCATTTTATTTTGCTCTATAGAGAATTAGGGCAATTGAAAAAATATATAAACGGTTATTCTTTAAGCGAAAATAAAGCCATCCCAATAGAGGCTCGACAAGTCTTAAGCGTGATAGGGAAACTTTCTCTTCTGCTCGCGGGTGCCGAACAACACTTTAGAAAGAATGAGTTATTAATGGATAAGCTTAATATTTTTTTTAAAGGTGTGCTTGAGATTGTGAGATCTATTGAAATGAACTTAGTATCTACCGTCGAGACTGAATCCACAAGCGTTGATCTAGAGGCGGATTTGGGCCGGCTGGAAGAATTAATTCAGTCTATGGAGCATTTGCCTGCCATTATTGCTCGGATACCTGATGTGAACCAAAATGAACAATATCAATTAAACAACCTCGTTGATGGGCATCTTAAACTAATCGAAAGCGAGCTGGCATTGCTCAAGATCAAATTAGAGGAATACTTAAATGCAGATGAAGACTCAAGACCCACTCGCATGGCTCATGTTGAGACATACAATGCATCGCGTATGTCTGAAAACGATACGACGCCAGAATACAAGCTTTTGGTCGAAACTTTAAATCACATTGAGTCATTGGCAAAGTTGGCACGAAGAGGTCCTCACCCCGAATCTAATATAGCCATATTTCTTAGGTCGCATTTGTCAACGACGCAACAATCTGCTCAGAATGCTCAAAGAATCTTAGAAAAATCAAGATTTCAAGAGAATAGGTTTGGCCTAAGTTCTGCTCTTATAGTTGGAATAACAGACATTTTTAATGATGATGATCGCATGAGATCCATTATCATTGAGAATCAACTCACAGATTATGAATGGCTTATTTTATTTGAGCCGGCTAATGGGTATGTGGCTCAATTGATGACCCAGATCAAAGCATTCCTTCAATTGGTATCTGGAAAGTCAGTCGATGAATTGGCCACCGACCTTGGTGACATTCCTTCACCACCTATGGCGCCAACACTTACAATTAGTGCGCCACAACTCTCATTAATGGAGCGCTTGATAGGGGCTTTAAATGATTTAAGCGCATTACAAGGTAATGTGAACGCTGTAAATATTACACAGTACGATCTGGATGAGGCCTTAAGAAATTTTGACGCAGAAATGAATGTAGGATTTGAATATCTCAGCGATAAATTGATCAAGACGAGCACCCTCAGCGACCATGTAGATTTGAGTGAATTCCAAAGGACTGTTCAGACCTTGCTTGAAAAAGCCCAAAGGCTATCTTACCAGGCAAAGACGCCTGAATGGGGAGGCAATCCAATAATGCTTGATAAAGTATTTAATCCCGAACAAGGTTTATTTACTTTAATTGAATTCAAATTAATGGACATAAGGGACCTATTAGAAGAAATTGAAGATGACTCATCTAGATTAGCGGCTGTAGAGTCAACTCAATTAAGTGCCCTTATAAGAGAATTTCCTGGGCGGGTTAATGGCGGTGAATTGTTTGTCGATTTCATTGATCAAGCAAAACGTTTAGCTGACATTAAGCCGCGCGGCATACATTTTGTGCTTGAGGATGATGAGTTATTGGCGTGGATATCAGGAGAGACGCGACCCAGAAATCTGTCGGCGCGATTAGCGTCTAATCAGCGTGGGGTGGCTAAGACGTCTATGTCCTTATCTGAAGCAAAGTCTACTTTGCAAATGGCGGCAAAAAATAAACCACAAGTTGTATTGCCAGACCCTTATGCAGCCGCGGTATTGACTATACATTTAGAGGATTTTGGCAACTTTGATTTGGCAACACGCAAACAATTGTTAACGGAGCATTTTTTAGAATTGAATGAACATTTGAATCCCCGCACGCGGATTAAGATTGAGGGGGTCAGTGTATTAATGCTCACTCAGGCTCAAGCAATTATTAATGAATTGGGCTTGGAGAATTTATTGCTAAGTGAATTTGACCAATTGAATGGCTATGACCTGAATCAAACCACACAAGTGCATTTAATCACACAAAGTGTTTTGCGAGAAAAAATAGCTAAGGGACAATTGCCAGCCGTTTCAGAATTGAATCGTTATGTCGTGATTAGTGATTTGCGGGCAGATCAAAGTCTTAATATTTATGAATATGAGAGTTTATCAGCTTATGTGGACACACTGGCCCGCATTGACTTAGATGCGCAAAATACCGAGACTCAAAAATTCTTAAGGTTTTATGCCAAGAACTCAGAGAGTGAAGAGGGGAGCAGCGAAGCTTCCAAGGCGCTCTTAAACGCGCTGTACATGCCTCAATTAGCCGTCCGTCGCGTTCTACCACCGACTCTCACGCTCCACCTAGATCAAGCCATCCAACTCATAGTCAACTCTATTCGCACCACCCTAAGATCTGCATAAATTGCATTAAAATATTTAAATACAATAAGTTAACAAATATGTTCATTTACTGTACTTATGGATTATCGTATTAAGAGGCATTTAGATAAACTTTTAAGACTTTCTCAAGCTCTGCCTAGATTTTTTTAAATATGATATAGGTCTTGAAATATAATTATAAATTAATTATACTATAATTATGATGAGGTTTGAGTGGGATGAAGCGAAGGGCAGGTTGAATATAAAGAAGCACGGCGTTTCTTTTAATGAAGCTAAAACTGTATTCTATGATGACTATGCCAAATTGATTGTCGACTCAGAGCATTCAAATATAGACGAGGAGAGATTCATTCTCATCGGACTTAGCCTTAATACAAAAGTACTTGTGGTTTGTCATTGTCATTGTCATTGTCATTGTTATCGGCAATCCAATGAAATTATTCGGATCATTTCAGCAAGAAAAGCAACTCGGAAAGAGAATGAACAATATTTGGAGGGTAGGACATGAAGAAGGAATATGATTTTTCTAATGCAAAAAAGAACCCCTATGCATCTAAGTTAAAAAAGCAAATCACGATTCGACTAGGGCAAGACGTGATTGAATACTTTAAAGATATGGCCGACAAAATGGAAATACCCTATCAAAACCTCATCAATCTTTATTTGAGGGATTGTGCTGGACAGCATCGTATGCTCAAAATGTCATGGAAATAGTGAGGCGCGATAGGTCTCGTGCTATAATAGGGGTGTAAAAACTTTATGGAGGAGAACAAAATGAGTACGAATATTAGTGCAGTAGCTGTAGCAGAATCGAGTTTTTTTAGTCGGGTTTATAAGTGGATGGCCGGCGGCCTATTCATGACAGCCGGCGGATCAATGTTCATGTTGATGAATCCGGTGCTTCTTAAAGGCATGCTAATGAATCCAATGTTGATGATTGGTTTATTCATTGTTGAAATTGGTTTAGTGGTTTGGTTGAGTTCGCGCATACAGAGTATGACCTTCGCTAAGGCATCGGGTATATTTTGCGCTTATTCCATATTAAACGGCGTGGTCTTAACACCCATATTCTTGGTTTATACAGGGGCTTCAATTGTATCCACATTCGCTATAACAGCGGGTACATTCCTTGTATTCAGTGTTTATGGCAATGTAACCAAACGAGACTTAACCTCTATGGGCGGTTTATGTATGATGGGTCTAATTGGCTTCATCATAGCTTCAGTGGTTAATATTTTCTTACAATCAGCAGCCATTGATTGGATTATCACTTATGGCCTAATTGCCGTCTTCTTAGGCCTAATTGCCTATGACACCCAAAGACTTAAAGCCATGATGGCCCAAGGCTTCGACTCCAAAGAATCCGAAGGCAAAATGGCCCTTATGGGAGCCCTAAGACTATACCTAGAC
>JBLINS010000101.1:0-5090 GCA_047639455.1 Candidatus Omnitrophota bacterium | reverse complement strand
CAGATCGACCTCGAATATCATTGAAGCCCTCAATGGACGCATTAAGAAAGCTTATAGACAACATCAAGGACTTACTCATAAACATAAAATTCAATTCTTAAACTGGTATTGTTATTATGAAAACCAACATAAAACCAACATTCTGTGACCAATACGCCCATTGCGAGCGTATTGGTTAAATAATGTTGGTTTTGTGTTGGTAAATTTATTGTAATTCCTTTTAATACTTAATGTTATAACAACTATACATTCTCTTAAATGAAGTGGTTCTTATAAGGAAATCTATAATGTTAAAAAACGAAGTAACAATTATATTTGTCATCATGAGCCGTGCGGAGCAAACGGCGTAATGATCTCCCAGAAGCCGCGTAGCAGGATCCATGGGTAGCAATGAAAAGCCTTTTGCTGTGGGATCTATAAGGGCCTCACAGACTCGGCCCGTTCGTAGCATGGGCTCTTTATTCATCGCCCACGAACCGTCGCTAACGCTCCTCACAATGACATGCTCAATATACTTCCTGACAAATTATTCTTACGATCTATTATAAAAAACCAACATTTTACCAACATTATTTAACCAATACGCCCATTGCGAGAAGCGCGAAGCAGCGACGTGGCAATCTAAGGTCTACGTCATTGCGAGAAGCGCGAAGCAGCGACGTGGCAATCTCGGGTTATACGCCTATAAATGGCATAGTTTAGATACTGTAAGATAGCCTTAGATTGCCACGTCGTCGTTGACAATCTATTACGACTTCTCGCAATGACGAATTCTTACAAATGACTCTAGAAACACAAAACTTTCAATATCCTCTCAAATTAATAGAACTAAAGTTAATTAATGTATAATATTATTCAGTTTAGACCAATTAATACAAAGAGGTAATACCATGCGAATTCAAATACTAAACAAATTCGGACTTATCTTCATCAGCCTAGCCTTATTACAAACAGGATTATTAGCATCTTCAAGTTTTGCAGCACCCCCTTTAGGCACAGACGATATAGGCACCAATAAAGCTAATGGTTGGGAAACAGAATTCACGGCAGGCTATTCTGAGGGTGAGGGTGCCGCTGATGACACCATAGCCATTGAAGGTTTACTCAAATACGGAATCACGGATGCTTTGCGCATCGATGTAGGCTTACCCTATGAATTCCGCCAAAGAAAAGCCCAAAGTGATGTGGATGCCGTAGGAGATATCAAATTACATCTCAAATACCGCTTAAATAATGAAACCGAGTCATTGCCTGGTTTAGCCTTGAGAGGTGATGTGAATTTTAAAACAGATTCCAGAATAAGTCAGGGTGGCGAGGACTTCCACGTCTTCGGCATACTAGAAAAAACCTTTGAGCCCATTATTGTGGATATTAATCTTGGCTACCGTAATGTAGATCAGGCTATTAATGGCAATACCGATATATTCACTTATGCCGGATCCATACGCTGGGTACTGAATGATGCATTTCGTCTTGTCGGTGAATTAACCGGCAATGATTCAGGCGGCATGGGAGCCGATAATCCGCTAGAAATCCTAGCTGGAATCCAACATACATGCGCACCCGGACAAGTCGGCAGCATAGGCGTAGGTATTGGCCTAACCGATTCATCCCCCGACTGGCGCATCGTCATCGGACTACACAACGTTTTTTAAAAAATTAGAGTTATCTATAACGGCGGATAACATCTTGCCATGGCAAAATCTCAATTCCAGAGCTCAGCTTGCGTTTACTATTGTCCGACAACGATGCGACAACGATAGGAACTTTTGGAAAGCGCTTAATAGGGGGACACAATACCTATTTATTCAATCATATTGTCATTCCCGCGTAGGCGGGGATCCACACTTAGATTCCCGCCTACGCGGGAATGACATGCTAGCGTGGGAATGACATGGTGTTCTGTCCTGCTCCCTTTCACGTCACCAATTAAAAAAGCGCATGATAGGCACAAGTGCAAAGGCACCTAGGACATAAATGCCACTCGAGAACCTTCCTGTCGATCCTAGTCAGTGTGCTCAGGCAGTCTATAACTCGTACTACGCCCACCACCGGGGTTTTGAATAAAGATGCCATTCTTCTTGAAGTCTTGAATATCTCTGAGCGCCGTATCGTTCGAGCATTTTGCCATCTTGGCATATTTAGACGTATTCATATAACCTTTAAAATCATCTTCAAGCATGCGGTTGATAATCAAACGTTGGCGTTCATTGACGGGTTTTTGGTTGATCTTGTCCCAAAGCTGCCCTTTAAATAGAACGTTGCCGAGAGTGATTTCAGCGCTAGAAATCGCCCTCCCTAAACAATTTAAAAACCATTCCAACCAACCTGTGATTTCGGGGACGCTGCGCTGCTGTTTTTCGAGCTGCTCATAATAACCCTTGCGCTCAATCTCAAGTTGAGATGTTAAGCTGTAAAAACGATCTGAAGTACCGTCAGCACGTGTCAGCGCCATATCGCCAATAGCTCTTGCAATTCGCCCATTCCCGTCTTCGAATGGATGAATTGTAACAAACCATAAATGAGCAATGCCTGCTTTCAGAACTGGATCGATTTCATGCCCATTGCCAAACCAATCGATAAACGCATACATCTCTTTTTCCAATCGGTCGGCGCTTGGCGCTTCAAAATGGACCTTCTCTTTGCCTATCGGTCCAGAAACAACCTGCATTTGGCCTGCATCGAGCGTGCGCCATCCACCAACCGTTATCCGGTGCATGCCGCTACGTCCTGTCGGAAACAGAGCCGCATGCCAATCAAAGAGACGATCTTTAGTCAGGGGTTTTAAAAATTGCTGTGTCCCATCCAGCATCATTTCAACGATACCATCCACATTACGGCTGGCTGGAATGAGACCTGCAATATCAATTCCCAGCCTACGCGCAATGGAAGATCGCACTTCTTCCGGATTGAGGTTTTCGCCTTCAATCGCAGATGACTTCACCACATCATTGGTTAAAGTGCTGAGGCTAGCTTCGCGCTTAAGCTCAAAGCCAAGACTTTCCATTCGCCCTAACAAACGCCCTTGGCGGTAACGTATATCAGCAAGCTTAGAGGTTAGAGCCTCAGCGTCCCATGTAAAGTTTGACCAGTTTTGATGTTCATGAATCCACATATTATTCACCGCATTATTTAAGGTGATTATAAGCCATAATCACCTTAAAGTCAATATTTATCACCGCACTATATGCGTTGATTATACTGCATGTTCACCGCATCCTTATATAAAGCTCCTTGTATTGCTCAACACGAAATTGAGGGACACAATACCTATTTATTCAATCATATTGTCATTCCCGCGTAGGCGGGGATCTAAAGGTAAGTCTAGATTCCCGCCTACGCGGGAATGACATGGTTTTGTCACCAATTAAAAAAGCGCATGATAGGGACTAGGGCATAGACTGCAAAGGCGCCTAGGACATAAACCCCACTCGAGAACCAAAACATTTTTTGGGAAAATGAGCCTGCAACTTCACATCCCTTCCCCCCTGTAATCGAACAGGCCACCTTACCCTGTGGCTTTAATGTCAATATGCCATTAAACACCAATAAAAGGCCTGCGATTATGAATAGCCAAGTCTTAAATTAAATAGGGACACGTACCATTTATTGGACTCAATAAATGGTACGTGTCCCTATTTATTATGCTTGTATATTATTGCAGTATATAGGCTTAGAAGTGTTTAGCGAAGCGGGGATCTTGAATACCGTGGGTCAACTTCCACTCCATAACGGCACAATAAAGCACAGGCACAACAAAAACAGTGATGAGCACAAGGCTCATGCCTCCGAATGAAGGAATGGCCATGGGCACCATAACGTCGGATCCTCTGCCAGTTGAGGTCAATATGGGTAATAGCGCTAATAGCGTTGTGGCCGTTGTCATTAGGCAGGGTCTAATTCGTCTCTCTGCCGCTTCTAATGTTGCTGCGCGAGCTTCAGCTTTATTAGTAATAGATCTTTTAGAAAATGCTTGATCGAGATACGTGGCTAATATCACTCCATTATCTGTTGCTATTCCGAATAGAGCTAAGAATCCCACCCATACAGCAATGCTCAAATTAATGGGGTGTATCTGAAAGAAGTCTCGCATCGATACACCTATTATAGAGAAATCCAAAAACCAGGGCTGTCCATAAAGCCAAAGCATAATAAAACCACCCGCCCAAGCCACAAATACCCCTGAAAAAACGAGCAGTGTCGTAATAATCGACTTGAATTGAAAATACAGAATCATAAAAATCATAAATAAAGCTAATGGCAAAACAATAGCCATGCGCTTAGCGCTTCTAACCTGGTTTTCATAATTACCAGAGAATGCATAACTCACTCCTGATGGGAGCTCAAATTCACCATTTTTAATCTTTGATTTGAGATAGGCCTGTGCATCTTTAACCACATCCACTTCAGCATGGCCCGGCTTCATATCAAAGAGCACATAACTTGTTAAAAAAGTATCCTCACTTTTTATAACTTGGGGGCCTTGCAAATATTTAATGGTCGCTAATTGCGAAAATGGAATTTGAGCGCCCGTATTAGTCGGCACCAAAATCTTGTTTAGGGACTCAATCGAATCCCTTAATTCTCTTGAATACCTCACACGGACTGGATAACGCTCCCTGCCCTCAACAGTCGTCGTTACGGTTTTGCCTCCGACCGCGATTTCAATCACATCTTGGACATCACGAATTTTGAGTCCATAACGGGCTATGGCCTCCCGGTCGATATCAAATTCTAAATAAGGCTTACCTACAACACGATCAGCTATAACAGCCGCGGGTTCGACTGAAGGTACTTCTTTTAATAGCTTTTCGATTTGTAATCCGACTCGATCAATCGTTATCAAATCAGGCCCCTTCACCTTAACGCCCATAGGTGCACGCATACCGCTTTGGAGCATGACAATGCGAGCAGCAATCGGTTGAAGTTTGGGAGCTGATGTTGTGCCTGGTATTTTGGCTACACGAACAATTTCTCTCCAAATATCATCAGGTGATTTGATATGTTCTCTCCAGAGTCGGTAGGGTCTTCCTCTACTATATTCGACCAATTCACCTTCTGAGGTCCTTATAAATTCTTTTTTTCGCTTA
>JBLINS010000100.1:0-5122 GCA_047639455.1 Candidatus Omnitrophota bacterium | reverse complement strand
CCTAGGATTCGCCCTATAATGCTATAGTGACTGCTTAATAGGTCATATAACTATTTTAGCTATATTAGCTAGTTTTTTTTTAGAGCACAATGGCTACATTTCTTATATTTTTAGTGCGACATTTCTCACTTCTTTATGACCCTTTGCAGTAGAGAGCAAACAAATGGTTAAGAGCTACTGGAAATGAACTTTCAAAATTATTTATCGATATCAATGAAAAGTACTTGTAATCTTCGGAGATGCTAATGAGTGGAGTCCCTTTGTTGGATTCAAATATATTCCAATGGCTTATTTTGCCTTTATTAATCTTCTTAGCAAGAACGTGTGATGTTTCATTAAGCACAGTTCGGATTATGCTCCTTAATAAAGGAAAAATATATTTAGCTCCTTTGTTGGGGTTTTTTGAAATTTTGATTTGGTTATTGGCAATTAGACAGGTTTTTTTACATTTGGCTAATCCAGCCTGTTACATTGGCTATGCAGGTGGATTTGCTATGGGAACTTATGTTGGTATGCTTATTGAGGAACGGTTAGCTATTGGCCATTTAGTTATTCGCGTTATTACAAATAGAGACGCGTCCGAACTTATCAAATCTTTAGATGCAAATGGTTATGGGGTTACAAGTATAGATGCGCTGGGAAGCGAAGGAAATGTACACGTTATTTTTACCGTTGTTAAACGATTAAAAGCGAAAAATGTTGTTGAAATTATAAAGAAATATAATCCGAAGGCATTTTATACGATTGAGGACATTAGGTCTGTGCGGGAGGGGATTTTCCCAGCCATTAAAAAAACAGGACATATTGGGAAAAAATAACAATGAGGGTGTGTTGTGAGGGAGTTGGGTTGGAGTCTCCCGAAAGTGGACGTGGTTAAAGACTCACCATGATGGGTATTGGATCGAAATAATGAGTAGTAATCAAAAAGGGAAAATAAATGAGAATATTGTTGGTTGAGGATGAGGCAAAAATAGCGAGTTTTATTAAGCGCGGTCTTAAAGAAGAGCGTTATGCAGTAGATATGGCGGCCACCGCTGAAAAAGGGCTTTATCTATCTGATATTAATTCGTATGATTTGATCATTCTTGACATTAATCTCCCTGATTTGGATGGATTCAGCGTTTGTAAGAAAATAAGAAAAAATAGTATCGCAACACCCGTTTTGATGCTGAGTGCGCGTAGCGCCGTTAAAGATAGAGTCACAGGCCTCGATTCGGGAGCAGATGACTATTTATCAAAACCGTTTGCTTTTGAAGAATTATTGGCGCGTATAAGGAGTCTAACGCGTAAGAAGACACAAAGCTATACTACCGTGCTCAAAGTTGATGATCTTGAGTTAGATAGGGTGTCTCATAAAGTCAAGCGCGCTGACAGAGAAATAGAGCTGACCGTTAAAGAATACGCTCTTTTGGATTATTTTATGGAACATCAGGGGCAGGTGGTGACAAGAACCATGTTAACTGAACATGTTTGGAATGAGGATTTTGATAGCTTCACCAACGTCATTGATGTATACGTCAATTACCTACGCAATAAAATAGATAAAGATCAAAAGAAAAAGCTGATTCATACCGTTCGGGGAACGGGATACGTATTAAAGGAAAAATGAAAATCATATTTCGATCATTCAAGCTTAAGCTAGGACTGCTATTCGTAGGTACATTCATCATCCTTATGATCATTTTCAGCACAATGCTTTATTACAATTTAACCCATACACTTCATCAACTCGTGAGTGATACCCTTCAGAGACAGGAAGTAGTTGATTTTCTAAAAAATCGTATCAAGTTCGTTGTGTTAAGCATGATTCCTGTGGCGATTGCCAGCATTTTTCTTGCAAGGGTTTTTGTGGCTCGATCCATGAAACCTTTTAAAGATTTGGAGACCAGATTGAATGAGATTAATTATAAAGATTTAAGTTTTAGAATTGATTCAAAAATAAACGATGGAGAATGGACAGCCATCATAACGGCCATTAATGACATGCTTTCAAGGCTTCAGCAGTCATTCAGCTATATACTTGAGTTTAGCTCTAATGTTTCTCATGAAATTAAGACACCTTTGGCGATTATAAAAGGTGAGTCTGAGCTTGCACTTAAAAAGGAGCGTAATCCAAAAGAATACCAAGAAGCACTAAATGGAGTCATCGAAGAAGTGGATAGAATCATCAGTATTACGGATAACCTTCTGATGTTATCCAAACTAGATTATCATCCAGATTTATTGCAAAAGGAAAAAGTTAATCTAAAGGAGGTATTAATTGAAATTGTAAATCAGTGCAAGCTATTGATGGACGACAATAGTAAGGTGTTGCTGAGCACGAAGATTCCAAAGGAACCTTTTTATATTGAAGGAGATATAATTCATTTGAGAAGATTATTCTTTAATTTAATTAATAACGCGATTAAGTTCAATCGGGAGAACGGCAGCGTTTGTGTCGAATTAAGCAGCGCAGAATCCAAGGTTACGGTGTCTGTTCGTGACACGGGCCGAGGTATTCCTGAGGAGGAGCAAAAAATTGTTTTTAAGCGTTTCTATAGAAGCCATCAACCTAACCAAGAACCTGTGCCAGGAAGTGGTTTGGGACTGAGCATTGCCCATTCTATTGTTCGCCTTCATGGCGGAGAAATACATATCGATTCAAAGGTGGGTGAAGGATCAACATTTTTTGTTACTTTGCCCCTTATGATGTAGTTACCCCCAAGAAATACCCCCTCGAACAACCTCATAAAAGATTAGAGCATTCTAATCTTCGTCTAATCTCGCTTTAATCTCCAATTCGCTACAATTACGTCAGAAAAATAAAAAAACGCATTAATTTAGGGAATCACAATGAGCACAATATTAATCGTGGATGATGAAGTAGGGATAAGACGGATGTACACCAAGCTCCTGCAATATGAAGGGTTTGATGTTGAGTCGGCATCAACGGCTGAATACGCCATACAGGTGATGGATTGCAATTTGATTGATTTAGTACTTTTGGATATCAATATGCCTGGAATGAATGGAAAGGTTTTTTTTGAGTATATCCATGAACATAGTCCAGAAATCAAGGTAATTGTAACAAGCGTGTATCAAGTTGATGATCAAAAGAGGATGATGCCCGACGCATCGGACTACCATGACAAAGCTCAGAATAATGATGCGCTTATATCAAAGATCAAAGCTCTTTTAAATACGGTGTAGTTGAAACAATAACAATAAAAACAAAAAGGAGGATTCAATCATGAATCTTGTACCAAGAAAACAAACAGTAAGTCTTTGGGATCCATTCAATGAATTAGAAAGATTCCAAAAAGAAATGTCGGGTCTCTATGACACTCGATTATCCAATTGGCCAAAAGTAACGTTGGGTAATGGCAACCATGTTTTAGCTCTTGCAGTAGACGTTGCAGATCAAAAGGACAGGGTTGTTGTGAAGGCAGATATACCAGGTATTGATAAAAAAGACCTGGATATTAATGTCACCCAAGATGTTTTGACCATTAAGGGTGAAAAAAAGGAAGTTAAAGATACCAATGAAAAGGGTCTAGTGCGCAGCGAACGCTACTATGGAAGTTTCCAAAGGACTATTGAATTACCTGCGGAAGTCGATTCATCCAAAGTAACCGCTTCCTACAAGGATGGCGTGCTTGAAATCATGCTTCCTAAAAAAGAAGAAGCTCAGGCGAAACAGGCCAAAATCGAGGTTAAATAAGATGAATACGTTCCTTACACCTACGCTGTACTGTTTATGTGTAAGGAACGTATGGCGTTACTTTTGCTCAGGTTTAAAAATGAAGTATGAAACATATGAGGATGAATTGCTTGAAGTATCGGCGCCTCTAGTAAAGGAGAGTACATGAAAGCATCTGATTTATTAGTTAAGTGTTTGGAAAATGAAGGCGTTAAATACGTTTTTGGTGTGCCAGGAGAAGAAACGGAGGATCTCTTGTTTTCTTTAGAGAGCTCTTCTATTCAGTTTATTCCAACCCGCCATGAGCAAGGGGCAGCTTTTATGGCTAATGTTTGGGGGCGCGTCACAGGAAAAGCCGGCGTGTGCTTGTCGACCCTGGGTCCCGGAGCGACAAATTTAATTACAGGTGTAGCAGACGCGTACTTGGATAATGCTCCCTTGGTTGCAATTACTGCTCAGGCAGGAATGAAGCGCACGTACTGGGAAAGTCATCAATATCTCAATATTTTGAACATTTTTGAACCTATCACGAAATGGAACTCGTCTGTGTCCAAACCCGAAGCTATTGCGGAGATTGTTAGACACGCTTTTAAATACGCCGAAATGGAAAAACCCGGCTCAACTCACATTGAGTTTTCAGAAGACTTGGCCGATGAAGATGTTGATTGCGATGTTATTCCCGTCGTCCCGACAAGAAGGCCCGCGCCAGACCATAAAGCAATTAAAAGTGCTATAGAGTTATTAAAACAAGCTAAACGACCTATTATTTTGGCAGGAAATGGAGCTATTCGTAGAGCAGCTTCTAAGCAGCTTACACAATTTGTAGAAACACATCAAATTCCGGTCGTCCACACCTTTATGGGGCGAGGCGCTGTATCAGATAAGAATCCGTGTTCTTTGCTGTCATTGGGATTGGGTTTTAGAGACTATGTGATGGATGCCATGGACCAAGCGGATCTTGTGATTACCGTGGGATATGATATCACGGAGTATTCACCTGAAAAATGGAACCCAGGAAAAAATAAAACTATTATTGATATCGATTTCACTCCATCAGAAATTTATACGCATTATCAACCTGCTGTGGAAGTTGTGGCTGATGTAGCGGCAACTCTCTGGCAATTAAATCAAGCGCTTGCGGATAACTCCTGTCAATTTGAAAAAATGTGGCATTTACCCGTTAGGGAAAAAATTCTGAGTGATATCGAAAGCTATACTCTTAAAGACAGCGATACATTCACCATTCCTGGTGTGCTCAATATCATGCGTAGGATTATGAAAGATGATGATCTATTAATCAGTGATGTGGGAAGTCATAAGATGTGGATTGCCAGAAACTTTCCGGTTTACAGCCCTAATAGATGTATTATTTCCAATGGTTTGGCCAGTATGGGCATAGCCTTGCCCGGCGCTATTGCTGCGGCTTTAGCTATGCCAGAACGC
>JBLINS010000099.1:0-5271 GCA_047639455.1 Candidatus Omnitrophota bacterium | reverse complement strand
GCAAGAATTACAAAATCACTACCGAAGAAAACGCTAATGAGAGCTGCTGTTAAGATTAATGAATGCATTTGATCAAAAAACAAATGCGGTTTTAGGCCAGCCTTTAATTAAAAATAAAATAGAAATTCTGCAAGTCAATGTGGGTAAGTTATGCAACTTAGCTTGCGTGCATTGCCATGTTGAAGCTGGCCCAACCAAAACAAAAGAAAATATGGATAAAGCGACAGCCGATTCAATCGTGCGGCTTATGGATATGCCTGATATAACCACCGTGGATATTACTGGCGGTGCTCCTGAAATGAATCCTCATTTTAAATACTTAGTGGATGAAGCAGTCAAGCGTGGTTTGCAAGTCATTGATCGTTGTAATTTAACCGTATTTTTCTTAGATGGCATGCAAGATATGCCTCAATACTTAGCTGATAAGGGAGTCATGATTGTCGCCTCCATGCCTTGTTATTCTAAAGACAATGTAGACAAACAGAGGGGCAATGGCACTTTTGATGAATCGATTAAGGGTTTGCAAATATTGAATCAATTAGGCTATGCGCAATCAGGTTCTAAATTGGAATTGAATTTGGTTTATAACCCCGTCGGACCACATCTACCTCCCAATCAGGTTAAATTGGAGGCGGACTATAAACAGAAGTTGCAAGAAGACTTCAATATTCAATTCAATCAATTATTCACCATAACCAATATGGCCATTAAACGCTATGCTAAGTATTTGAAGGCCTTTGGGCAGTTGGAAGACTACGAAGTATTATTGGAAGATAATTTTAATCAAGCAACTTTGGATTCGCTCATGTGTTTGAATACGCTTAGCATATCTTGGGACGGCCTACTTTATGATTGTGACTTCAATCAAATGCTCAATATGAGTATGGGTAATGGAACACCGCTTAATGTCACTGATTTTAAACCGAGCGATTTAAGCAACTGGCAAATCAAAACCGCCAAACATTGCTTTGGCTGCACAGCCGGTGCCGGCTCCTCTTGCCAAGGCGCGCTCGAAAACTAAATCCCATAACAACGTCATTGCGAGCCGCGTAGCAGGCGCGGCAATCTCAAAGGAATCACTAAATGTCTAAATCAGCCATTATAGTTTTAGCCGAAGGCTTTGAAGAAATCGAAGCCATCACTCCCATTGATGTATTAAGACGTGCTGAAATTGAAGTATCTATAGCTTACCTAGATTGCCAAACAGTAACAGGCGCCCACGGCGTAGTCGTGCAAGCAGATATCGATCTTGATACGGCATTAAACTCTTCGCCGGATTGTTTAATTTTACCTGGTGGATTACCAGGTGCCGAGAACTTGAGCAATTCAACTACCTTAAAAGCCCTAATCCAAAAAATGCACAAGCAACAAAAAATCATCGCTGCCATATGCGCTGCCCCAGCCTTAGTCTTGGCTGAAACAGGAATTCTCAAAGACAAGGCGGTCACTTGCTATCCCGGATTTGAACAATATTTTGAAGATAATACCGCCTACAAAGAAACCAATGTAATCACCGACGGCAATATCATCACCAGCCGAGGCCCAGGCACCGCCCTAGAATTCTCTTTAGCCATAGTCCAAGGGTTAATTGGCCGTGAAGCAGCCGATTCACTCAGAAAAGACCTTCTTTTAACATAAACTCAACCAAAATGCGTCATAACCGATTTTAACACTCCCGGGGTGTTAAAATCGGTGAAAGACTTATAATGGGGGTGCATTTTTCGCTTTTGTGAGATATTACTCGAAAATCAGGAGTAAAATTGGGATAATACCGCGATGTCAACAGCACTTCTCTACGACCCCAAATTTTTAGAACATAAAACTCCAGATAATCACCCCGAAAGTTCGGATCGCCTAATAGCTTTAATGAAGCACCTTAAAGCCTTGGAATGGTATGGTGATTTGGCTCTTTTAGACGCTAGAGACGCCACAGAGGAAGACTTGCTTAGAGTGCACACAATCGAGTATGTGCAACGCGTTGCTAAGGCGTGTGAAGCTAATGAGGCGTTTGTGGATACACCTGAAGTTGGGATATGTCCCGAGTCATATGCTGTTGCGTTGCGCGCTGTGGGAGCATCACTCGCATTGGCGGATGCAGTTATGAGCAAAAAATCTAAGAATGGTTTTGCGGCATTGAGACCACCAGGACATCACGCCGAAAAAGACAAAGCTATGGGTTTTTGTTTATTCAATAATATTGCTATCACTGCTGAATATATAAAGAAAAAATATGGTTTGGAGCGCATACTTATTTTTGATTGGGATGTGCATCATGGAAATGGAACTCAGCATATCTTCGAGTCTGACCCCAGCGTATTTTATGTGAGCATGCATCAGAGCTCGTTATATCCAGGCACAGGTCTATTGACTGAGACCGGCATGGGCGCAGGTAAAGGTATGACTTTGAATTGCCCCGTGCCTTCGGGTGCTGGGGATTTGCAATACAAAATGTTTTATCGCAATGATATGCAAGCCAAATTGGAAGCTTATAAGCCTCAATGCATACTCATATCCGCTGGCTTTGACGCACATGCCATGGATCCATTGGCAACCATGAATTTGACAGTGGATAGCTTTGGTTGGTTGACACAGCAAATATGTGAATTAGCCCAACAAAGTTGTGATGGTAAAGTTATTTCTCTATTAGAAGGCGGTTATGATTTAACCGCCCTACCTTTATGCGTCGCCAAACACCTAGAAGTCTTAAAGAGCTTTTCTTAATATGAAATTGTGTCTTGTCAAAAACATACGTCATTGCGAGGCCGATTTTTGGCCGTGGCAATCTAGAGCTAAGATTGCCGCGTCGTTGCTGCGCACTCCTCGCAATGACATTGGCAATTTCTTTGCACACCACAATGACACATTTTCTTATTTCCTCGTACCCCGCACTCCGCGCGTCGCACATCAATATGCCTGCTGAGCCACGTTGTCCGATATATGGGGAGTGTGGAGGCTGTCAATACCAGGACTTAACTTATGCTGAAGAACTCCAGCTCAAAGAGCAAAAGGTAACGGATTTATTAGAGCCCCTTAATATACCTGCGCAAAACTTAGAACCTATCACCGCGTCCCCTATGGAATACGCTTACCGCAATCGTTTGGACCTCTCTTTATTAAAGACAAAAGATGGAGAAGTGCATATTGGGTTTAGGGCCGAAGGTAAGTTTAGACTAATACCGGTTGAGGCTTGTGACATAGCCAGGGATTCGATCACGCAATTCATGCCGCAATTACGGGCGGAAGCGATTCAAAAGCTCCCTGCTGATTATCGTATAGCTAGCTTAGTTGTTAAAACAGATGATAATGGGCGCATAAAATGGGGTGGCATAGGTCGTAAGTCTTTGCAACTCAAAGAAGAAGATTATTTGTGGACAGATATTAATGGCATGCGTATCCACTTTTCTCTAGATACTTTTTTTCAGGTGAATTCAAGCATATTGCCGGCTGTTTTTAAAAAAATGCGCGATTGGGTTGATTTTACCGATGAGTCTGTTTTTTTGGATTTATATGGTGGGGTGGGTTTATTCAGCCTGATTCTGGCGAAAGATGTTAAAAAGGCCATTATTGTTGAGGATAATATTCACGCCACGCGTGTAGCGAGCTATAATATCAAATTCCATGGATTGGATAATGTTGAAGTGCATTCAACCCCTGTGGAAAAGGTATTACCAGAATTATTGAATGAATATAATGCCAAAAAGACGATTGGCATGATTGACCCACCTCGTAAAGGGCTTAGCACGCAAGCTTTGGAGTTTATGGTTGAAGCTAAGCAATTGGATGCTTTGTTTTATTTGTCATGCAATCCTGAATCTTTGCAAAGAGACTTAGTGGGTTTTATTCAAGCTGGTTGGTCGGTTAAAAAAGTGGGTGCATTTGATTTTTTCCCCAAAACACGGCATGTGGAAACATTAGTTTTATTAGAATATGGGAGTGTTTAAGTGAATTCAGAAGATAAGCCAATTATTGCGATTACAATGGGTGATCCAGCGGGCATTGGCTCTGAGGTGATTGTTAAGGCATTAGAGAGTAATCATATCTCTGATATTTGCGAACCTATTGTCATTGGTGATTATCAAGTCATGCATAGAGCTTTATTAGATTCCTATGGCATTGATTGCACTCAGCGTTTAGGATCTTTAGAAAATATTGATGAATTAGAAAAGACTTCTTATCATATTCCCGTCTTGGATCTAAAAAACGTATTAGACTCGGAATTCACATATGGTGTGGTTAAAAAAGAATACGGTTTGGCTGCAGGGGAATATATCAAGACGGCGACTCAATTGGCCTTAGATAAAAAAATAGATGCCGTTGTGACCGCACCCATACACAAACAATCTTTTAGAGAAGCAGGTTATCCTTATCCGGGGCATACAGAAATGTTCACGTCTTTATGTAAGGCGAAGAATACCTCTTTAATGCTGGTCAAAGATTCTTTTAGGGTTGTGCATGTGACTATGCATTCGGCTTTGAAGGATGTGCCCAAATTAATCACCCATTCAAAAGTATTGGATTGCATTCAGGTGGCTTATGAGGGCATGCTTGCCATAGGTATATTAAATCCGCGCATAGGTGTTTGTGGGTTGAATCCACATGCGGGTGAGTCTGGACAGTTTGGGCTAGAAGATGAGAATGAAATTCTACCAGCTGTATTAGAGGCTAAAAAATCAGGCATGGACATTGAAGGCCCATTGCCAGCAGATACCATATTTCCTATGCTAAAGGGCGGGCGATTTGATATTGTTGTTGCCATGTATCATGATCAGGGTGGCATTCCCATGAAATTACTGTCCTTTGATTGGGATGATGTGAATAGTCGCTGGGGCGATGTGCATGGCGTGAATGTGACTTTGGGGTTGCCTATAATCCGAACATCTGTGGCCCATGGAACTGCTTTTGAAGTCACGGGTAAGAATATAGCTAGCCCTGGTAGCATGATTGACGCTATAGAGATGGCAGTCAAAATGGTACGTTTTAAAAGGAAATGAATTAAATGAATACCAACAAACCGCTACACAATCAGCGCTTAGTCACTTTTGAAAGTCGCAAGTCTGAAGCTATGCGGCAATTGATCGAGAAGCAAGGCGGTGTCTGTGTAGAGGCACCCTCTATGCAAGAAGTGCCCTTAGAAAAAAATGACCAAATTGAGCACTTTATTGAAGAATTATTTGCCAAGCGCATAGATGCAATTGTCTTTATGACCGGTGTCGGTGCGCGCGCTTTGATTGAACTCATTGCTAAAGAAAAAGGTTTAGAAGAAACAATTGA
>JBLINS010000098.1:0-5726 GCA_047639455.1 Candidatus Omnitrophota bacterium | reverse complement strand
TCTCAGAAACCCCTGATCAAAGGCAGGAGCTCATTGATCAATTAGCCCAAGATCTAAAAACCACATCCACAAAAGTAGAACAAACTCTACACCAATTAGGCCAAAAACTCACAGATCAAGGCTGGCAACTACATTCCTTAAAAACAACAGATAATGAGGACTCAAAAGACGTTGAAGGAGCAATGCTTGCTTCCGATAGTTTTTATGATCAAAACAATCCCAATCATGCCGCAGTCCGTATGGCGCAAAAGTGGAATTTAAATGATGAAGTGCGTGACTATTTAGTCGAGAATGCACGATTGCGTGATGATGATGAGTCCATGAAGCTGTATTGGGAGATTGATGAAGTCTATAAAGACAGAACAGGTATATATGAAATCATGCCTGTGAATGGGGATAAGTGGTCGTATAGAGGCATGCAATTATCCTTAGATGCCTTAGAGAATATCCTAATTAATGGAATTTCAGTAGAAGACTCCCAAGGATTTGACGTAGCCTATTTTACCAAAATACCATTCCGTGCGTTATTAGGGGCATTCTCATTTTATCAAGGTGCTGCTGGCGACAAAACTGACTTTGTGAACGTCGTCATTCAAGTAGATCGCACTCAAATAAATTGGGAAGAAGTGGGGGCTGATGATAAAGCAATAGAAGACGTACCTGCTGATGCCATAACCCAAATTGTTGTAGTTGATAAAAATAAAAATGCCCTAATCGATATCACCTCATTATTAAAAGCAGGAAATGAATCTTCAACAAACTCGAATGAACCTCGCAGAGCCAGCATGGCTGAACCGCAAAATATCGAAGTCAATCGCAATGGGGTGGAAGACCCGATACGAGTTAGGTCTCAAAGCATTGATTTCACGAATGCGGAATTAATCGAATTATTGGGGCAAGTACCTGGGGTGAAACATATTGATATCAAATGGTCGGTCGCTGATGGTGAGGAAGCGCTTGTGGTTCAGGCTAATGATGAGACGCAGGCCTTGGTTATTTTTAAATTGGATTACGGGGTAGACGATTCGTTTCTACAATTAGGCGAGGGTAAGTATTTTAAATCCAGAATCAAAAAGCATATGGATGGCTCTGATGGCCAAATCCAAACCGCGGTAAAGCTGTCTGAGCGTCAATTCTGGCGAAGATTGCAGAGCATCTTAATCTCACGAAACTTCGCCTACCTCAAAGGTCCCCCAACGTCAAAAGACAAGGCTGTTATAGATTATTTTGCGCAAATGGGATTCATCGAACACAAGGACCCCATACAGCCCTATATGTATTTACCTTTAGCAGAACACCCGACACTAACGCAAAATCAAGGTGGCTTTGGTCAAGGCGATCAATTGGCTGCTCAATCAGCTAGATTAGCAGTGAATCCCAAACTATGGGTCGATGGACCCAATCGTTTGGAGGATTATTTTTCTGTTAATGCATCGCCCACTGGGCGCTATGATGCTAATAATGCTTTGAACGCCTTAATGGATATTGCTTATCAAAAATTAATTGTAGATGATGGTAATAGGGGCTTGTCACCTACGCCGGAGGTTAAATGGGAGGCCTTAAGGCAAAAGCTGCTCAAAGTCACTTATGAATCAGGCGAAAATGATGGCGCTAAGGTTTATTTGAGTGAAGCCGATATAGATGGTGATGAATTGGGGGTAGGTAGTGAACAAGAAAAGCTTAGTGGAGATAAAGAGCCCCTTCTGAGGAAAATACACATACTCACACAGATTTATATCGATTTCATTGATGAATTGCGCGACGCGAATGAGAATGAAGCACATGTTCCACAAGTAATTAGGGATGGTTTGAAATCAATTAATGCGGAGGTTTTGCCCGCATTACGTTATTTGGGTAATGCTTGGGCATACACATTACCTGACGCTGAGGATTGGATGGTATTTCAAACAAGTTATATGATGAAAGACTCCATATTCGATTCGCGCATTGAGACACTGATCAAACATACGTCTTTAAGAGGATTGATGCTGAGGGCTGGACTATGGGGTTGGCATTTGAGGTTGGCTACACTCGAAAATGAACAATCTGAATTCAATGGTTTGCAAATGTTAATTGGTCGCTTAATTCAGCTATTAGCTGATGATCGAGTCACTAGCCATGAGCGAGATTTGATTTATACGGGCTTAATTAGCGCATTAATTATTAACCCCACTATTTATGGTAATGATGCTTCAAGAATTGAGTCTGAGTATATTTCAAAATTCTTAACGCCCATTTTACAAATGTATACGAAAGGTGTGAGTCTAGACAATGCGAAATCAATTATTCGGGACGCTATCACGCATATTGAATCCAATGAAGACCCTATTTCACTATTGAACAGCCACCATATTCTACATGTTAATGACTTGAGCGCTTCAAATATCCGCCATATGAATGTATATAATAAACAAGGCAATAAGCCGCAATACATTTCAGCACTAAGCATTCACTTGGGTAGGCCGGAAACACAGGCTTATCTCAGCCAAGAATTCAGTACAGGTGAATTTGGTCACCCACGCTTAGATTTTAGGGGGATGCATATTTATGAATTTCTTAAAACATATATGAATATTGTTCCTAAGAGCAATTTGGTCCGCACGTCAAAAGGTATTCGTATACCTATAGACGCTCACATTCTATCTAAGCAAGCCTATGCCAATGCGTTAACCGCGGCAGGCTTGTATTTTGGAGATGATTTGAAGTTAGAGTTCACAACAGGGGCTATGATTGATGGCCCTAGACCATTTGATGCTATGGAATTGATGGCTGCAGGAGTTTTGGACTCAGGTTCCATAATTGAAATACAGGCAAGTAGCGATGTATTGAGTGCGACGGCATTAGTCTTAATATTACAATACTTGGATACCGCTATTTCGATCTACAAGGAAGAGACGCCTGCAGATAATCAAAGCGCTGTTCAAACGCGTTTCGGAACATCGAATAAAGTTCCTGCTAAAGGATTGGTTAAAGAAATTAATAATTTTAGCAACGGTATTGTTGAAAGACTTTCGATGGTGGGGGTTGATGTGAGTCTATATCAAAAACGCCCTAACTATAGTTATTGGACTCATCCGCAAGATAATGCATTGCGAGAGAGATTGGAGTCTGAGTGGGCTTCACGCAAAGATAAAAACCAAAGTGGTAGTGCTGAAGCGCAATCAAAACCAAACAGACCCGCATCCCGCATGACTGAATCTTCAGAATTTATTGAATTCGCGGCGGGGGATGCATTGATTGAACAGGGAGAGGAGGGCTATGATGTTTATTTCATTCATGAGGGTGAGGTCGTAATTACCCTGGTTTTAGATGATGAAGATTTAGATCGCGAGCCAATTAAAATGGCTACTTTAGGCGTTGGAGAGAAATTTGGAGAATTGGCTGGATTGCATGGCGGGTTTCGCACAGCGACAGTGACCGCTACAACAAATGGTCGAGTTGAAAAAATGAGCTTAGCTAAGTGGAAGTTATTAATGAGCCAACTTGACGAGGAGGAGAAGAAATTTTTTGACAAAGAATTGAAGCAACGCATGAAGTCTGTTGGAGAAGGTCGCTGGAATTTGAATGTTGATTTTCCCAGCCTTTATTCTCAAAGGCAGGCGGTTGACAAAGCTGAGCGGCAAGCATGGAAAGCTGATGTCCAAGAGGAGCTCCTTAAGTATCTGAAAACATTTGGTGAGGATGATTTTGTACGAGATGTATTTGATGCCTATATGGAATCGGGTCGTTATAGCCACGTTGTGTACACCTATAATCAACATTACTTGGAGCGTGAACCAGATGAAGATGTGTACCTTGCTACGATTCGAAGAGGCGCATTTGCTTTAAAGCACAAAAAGGCCTTGGATAAACTATTGAAGAAGCTAAGTAAGTATCCGGATCGTCCATGGATAAGTGAAATTAGGGCTGCGGCTAATTTTACTGAAGACTCCATTGGCGCAGCTTTGGGAGATACTCTGCATGCTACTGAAACAGTAATGGCTAATGATGAGAGCATTGATCCAGACGCTGACCTTAGTTTAGCTGATGAAGTCTTGGATCAAAGGATAAGGGATTTAGTTTTGCGCTATGCTCAATTGGTGAATACCTATATGAAGCAAGGTTTAATCACCGAAAGGTATGCCACTCTTATTAAGGGTGATATATATACCTGGGTCACCGGGAATACAGTTGGTGAGGCCCTCGCCAAAAAACACACCCATACCCACGACTTAAACGACCCCGACTTCAATGATATCGCCGCCCCCCGCATGTCTGGAGGACGGCAAGCAATTCAATTGAGTGATGCAATTGCGGGAAGTGGGTTTGAGAAGTTGTTAGACCGTTACAATATTCGCCTAGGCGCGCAATTCACTGCTTTACCTAGTGACCCAAACTCAGCTTATGGTTTTGGATTGATTTTGAATGAAGCTACTAGAGATTTGATCCATCGGTACATTATTCCCGCCTATTCCGGACAGGAAACACGCATTGATTCGACGATTACCTTATGGTTTGAAAATCAACAGCCTCAATACATCACATCTTCAGGTCTTCGATGGATTGATTTAGATCCATCTGTTCAGAGGACTCAAGAAGCCCTCCTGCGCAAAAGAATATATGCAAGTAAATTGGCTGAAACTAATGATGCTAAAGGGTCGAGTGATTATGTAGACCAGGCATTAAATGCAGTTAAGACCCAAGTTAATTTAGCTTATGGATTTTCTTTGTCTAGCCAGCAAGACACCTCCAAAAATACATTACTGCATCAAAGGGTGGTTAATGATTTGAGTAATTCTCAATCTAAGATCGGTCAAATTGGTATGACGGTATTGGAGAGCAGTAGCCCCTTTGAATTACGAACTGAACCAGTTTCTGTGCGACGGTTTAGCCAAAACGGACATAAATTCCGATCAGAAACGTATTTGATCCCTAATTGGCATATCACCCATGAACAAATAGATGATTCGACATATGCCGTTAAAGAAGCCCCTTACGCCGGTGGTGAGGGGGAATATTTATTAGTGACGCGTATTTATGCGGATGAAGATTCAGTGGCTACTAAACCCATAGGAGTTATCAAAGGTAATTTGAATTCAGATGCACCGAATACATGGTCTGAATCAGATATACGATTGGATTCAAAATGGCGCAGAAATGGACTAATAAAGAGCGTGTATAAACAAGACGTTTACCCACACATCAATCCGGGTTCCAAGGTCATTGCTGATATAGCCAATTTGCCAACGGCTATATTTTTAGGTCAAGACATATGGAAGCGTTCTGGGTGGCGAGATAAATTTAGAACGAGATTTTTATATTTAAGAGCTGCATTGTGGACGGCGACGACATTGGAAAAACGAGCAATGGGTCGATCTGCATTTGAATTAAGCTTGGCCACTCCAATTCTGCGAGCAATTGTCGCTATTGCTGAGCTCTATCCTCGCTATGCTTTTTCTCAACAAACAGCAGAGGACACGGTCTTAGGCAAGATACTTTTGTCGTCCGGGTTTGAGGACATTAGCATAAGGAATAGCCACAATCGGGGGGTTGCCCCAACCCCAGGTCAAAGCGATATCGAAAGCATTAATCTCAAAATTTATGCTACCAAACCCGCCCGGATGACACAAGGTGATAGTCATGATGAAGCTTTGCTGATTGCAGCAAATGTACCTGACTATGCCTTACCTAAAATGGAATTATTAGATGGTGAAGAGCCTTTGAATATGTGGGTTGCGGACCTTAAA
>JBLINS010000097.1:0-5885 GCA_047639455.1 Candidatus Omnitrophota bacterium | reverse complement strand
TCTAAGACCAATAACTATTCAACTTTATTAATATTCGACACTCAGTATCTAATTTAACCTTAGATTGCCGCGGCTAAAAAACAGCCTCGCAATGACGTGGTGCTGTGCCGAAGTAGTTTCTCCAAAACGAAACTCTTAAATTAACTTCACTAATTTCAAAAATTCTTTTTGCAATAACCTGGCCATGCGGCCTGGCTTTCCCAATCCAATTTGGCGGGCATCTAATTCTATTACGGGCATGATTTCCAAACTCGTATTCGTGATCAATAATTCATCCGCTGTATACAAATCATGGCGAGTCAATGGTGATTGGTGACACTTTAGCCCGATATTTTGAGCCATTTGGAGTGTTGTCTGCCGCGTAATCCCCAACAAGATACCGCATGCGGCTGGCGGTGTCCAGATTTGACTTTTTTTAATCGCAAATACATTTGAAATGCCACCCTCGCCGACATAACCATCAGCTGTTAAATGCAAATCATCCACACGCTGACCAAGTCCCTTGGGCTTATTTTGAACCCAAGCTTGAATGGAATTCAAATAATTATTACCTTTAGCTTGCGACATACTTGATGTTACGGAATTAAGCTTCACGGAACTAGTCTTAAGTTTTAAACCCTTATTCCTTAATGCGCCCACCTTCGCGGAGATCGGACGAATCAATAATAAGGCCGCGACACCCTCAGTAGGATGTTTTTGAATGGATAAGCGCAGCATAATATCATCGCTTTTAATTACCTGCTGGCAATCAGCCAACCAAGCCTTTAAGGCGGGAAGAGTCCAGGGTATGTGTATACAATAATCCTTAGCCGAAGCAAATAGCCGTTGCATATGCTCATCAAGCGCAAATACTCGGGCATGATACACACGCATAGTTTCAAAGACTGCCGGAGAATTCAGCCAATCTAGTGCTAAGTGATCTTTATGGCTTATATTATTTTTGGAAAACTTCCAAAAATGCTTGGGCTTTATGAATTGTTTCGTCATATTCCTCTGCTGGTTTTGAGTCAGCCACAATACCTGCGCCAACTTGTAAATAGGCCTTATTTTTCTGAATTAAAAGTGTCCGGATAATGATATTGAAGTCACAATCACCATCAAAACCGATATAGCCCAATGAACCCGTATATGGCCCACGTGTTTGAGCTTCTAATGCATCAATGATTTCTATTGCTGCTTTTTTAGGCGCGCCAGTAATGGTACCGCCTGGAAAAACAGCCTGAATCAAATCAAGCACATCTTTTTGAGCACTTAATTGACCGGTAATATTAGAGACGATATGGCGAACATGTGAATACTCTTCACACACCATGAATTCGCTGACATGGACACTACCGTAATCGCATACACGTCCAATATCATTACGCTCCAAATCAACCAACATAATATGCTCCGCCTTTTCTTTGGGAGACACAAATAATTCCTCATTCAATCGACGGTCTTCATCACTGTCTTTAGAGCAAGGTCGTGTACCCGCAATGGGTCGCGTATCAACCTCATTACCCCTCAATCTAATCAACCGCTCGGGGGAACCGGATATCAATTGATAATCACCAAAATCCGCAAAACTAGCGAATCCCGAAGGGTTCACTTCTCTTTGCTTTAAATACGTGCCGAATAAATTCTGTGGTGCCTCAAACTCTAAAACATGGGATAAATTAACTTGATAAACTTCTCCCTGTCGAATCAACTCCTTAGCCTTAATGACATTATTCTCAAAAACACTGCGATTCACCTCAGTATTGATATCAAGCTGTTGTGCGTTAAAAGTAGGCGTTGGATTTTGCGTGATCACCTCCACGGATTCAGTAATCCATGTCTCAAATTCCGTCTTTGCTGGCACCGCTGAACTATCAAATGCATACACGCATTGTGTGTCATGATTAAATACAAATCCTCGATTAAAAAACCCCAAATGTATATCTGGTAATTCATACGCGTCTTCTAAAACGCGTGCATAAGATTCAATGTTATTTTTTAATTCAAAAGACAATAAACCAACAGCACCACCACAAAACGGCAAACCCATATCATTTTTAGATAGTGAATACCGATCTAGCTTATCTCTCAAGAACTCGAGTGGCTCACCTTGAATAGACTCCAGCCCATCCGGACCATCCCAATTAATCGAATCAGCCTTTGTTTTGAGAATGCCAAAGGCATTGGTTAGAACAAAAGAAAATGAGGGTTCGTTTAATGCGTTTTTTTGGGATTCTAATAAAAACGATGGGCTCGCAACGCGGTTTTGGGTAAGCGCCCAATACACATGGGTTGGCTCAAACCACGTAGTTAATTGCTTTAATTGAGGTTGGGATTTAAGTGAGCTTTTGCTTTGTTCAAACATGCGCACATTCTAGCACTAAGCACTATAAAAACCGAAGATTTGAGCGATGTGTCGACTCAGCGTGAATGCGCTAGATTAGAGGTATTTAAGCTTTTTCTTGCGGAGGGCTAATTCTGCCCCAAGATCTGTGATTTCAGCCTTCAGGGGTTCAACGCGTTTTTTTAAATTTTCTACCCTAGCGCGCCATTCACCTATCTCTTGTTGACCCAACCCTAAAGCTTCTTGCTGACCCAGTACCTGCTTGGCATTGCTATAAGCAGTTTTGAGTTCATCAATCATCTTTTTCTTAGCTTCTAATAATTGATTATCAGTATCAAATTGAGTTTTGAATTTATCGCGCGTGGCTTGAATGGCTTCATTTAATTTCGCGATTTGTAATTGGCGTGTATTAGCCTCGGTGTCATAGCTCTTCTTAAGTTCATCAATGCGAGCTTGCATGCCTTTTTTTTTGGATTCCAAATCTGACTTAAGGCTATCGACTTGCCCTGTCATTTGATCTTTGACTTCTAAAATACTGCGAAAGGTGGGGTCGTCTCTTTTGAGCAATTCTCTTTCAGACTCGTCCAAGTTATCACAGCCTGGTAAAAAGAATGCGCTGACTAAAAGTAGGCTAATTAAACTAATTGATTTTGTAGAGCTTATGATCATGATGGGTATATTGTAATTTATGCATAAGAAAATGCATAGTCAATACTATGCTTTGAAGTTTATTTCATTATTATAAAAAACTTAAATCGGTAGGGCTATGCGTTTACTTGCATAGCCCTACTTTGAATTTATTTACTTTTGAAGCTATCGATTAACAATTGCATTTGTTTACCAACCATGTCTTTACAACCTAGCCCAATGGCCAAGCCAACTCCTAAAGCAATGGCGGCAACTGTTGCCTGAATGATCAAATTAAATACAGTCACATCAAGCTGTAATTGTCTTAAGGCTTGAACAACTGTGAAGATAATAATAATCACTTGAGCTAACTTACCCAATCCCTTAGCTTGCTCTATACCATAATTTGCGGCTGTGGTCCTCACTGTGGTCGCTAGGACCGAAGCAAAGAATATTCCCAATACGAGAATAAATACAGCTGCAATTACATGTGGCACATAGAGAATAACGCTGTCCAAGAGACTAGCTGCTACTGTTAAGTGCATAGCATCAACTGCTGTCAGAATAACGATCAACATCATTGTCCAATATATGATTGAACCAACGATTTCTGATAGCGTTTGGTGGATATCTCCTTTTAACAAGACATTAGATATGCCCGACTTTTCGGACACACTGTCTAATCTTGCTAGCTTCAAAAATCTAACGACAAATCGCTGGATCATTGCTGCGAGAAACCAACCTACGCTAAGGATGATGATTACACTGATGAGTGTGGGAATAAATCCCGCAATCTTCGTCTTCACCATGTCGAATGGCCCTAATATAGCCGCTGCGAAGTCATCCATTATAAACCTCCTTATTGTTTCTTATATTTTTTACATCCCAACTAATATAAACTTATCAAAACATAACAATTCTGTCAAGTTAAAATCTTTATAAACTCAGTGGATATTATTTAGCCTTGATTCCTCTCTCCCACAAGCTATAATGTCCGCTAATCTTATTCACACAAGGAGAAATTATGGCTATATTGACATTATTAAGACATGGGCAATCCCAATGGAATTTGGAGAATAAATTCACCGGTTGGGTAGATGTCCCCCTCACCGCTCAGGGCGAAACTGAAGCCAAGGCAGCTGGTGAGAAAATCAAACATATCACTTATGATAAGGCTTATACGTCTGAGCTACAAAGAGCTCAAAAAACGCTTGAGCTAGCCTTAGAAGTGGCTAATCAAAGCGATTTACCCACCGAAAAACACTTAGCGCTCAATGAGCGGCATTATGGTGACTTGCAAGGCATGGACAAGGCTGAAACAGCCAAGAAATACAGCCCTGAACAAGTCCATATTTGGCGCCGTAGTTATGATGTGCCACCACCAGGTGAAAAAGGCGAGAGTTTGAAAGATACAGCTGCGCGCACTCTGCCCTATTTTGACGAGCATATTATTCCTGATATTAAGGCGGGTAAGAATATTATTATAGCTGCACATGGGAATAGCTTGCGCTCTATAGTTATGCAATTAGACAAACTCACCAAAGAACAAGTCTTAGAATTGAATTTGGATACAGGTGTACCCATAGTCTATGAAATGGACGCAAACGCCGAAGTGCTTAAAAAAGAAATTTTGAATTAACCCATCCGAAGTCTAGAATCACTGCATAAAAGGTATTCGGCTCCTGCTGCTATTTAGCTCAAAGAGCTGTGAGGGCGTCGGCGCCATAACATCGGCCTGTAATTTAGAGTGCCGATGTAACGCGTCTCGTCTCCACACATCTCTTACGCTATAGCAGAAAGTCGCCGAATACCTTTTATGCAGTAATTCTAAAATACATTGGCTTACCCCGAAACATATTCTACTTAGAAACCCGCTAACATCTGCACCTTTCCCTCACATATAAACCTTAATCTTAAAATTAAAAGAAGAATTGTGCATTGGTTCTAGAAGCAAATGGAGCGCCTATAGGCATCGCTCCTCTAGAGCGACACGAGTCTGAGGGCGACAACCCATTAAAAGTTAGGGTAATTACGCATGCTGCATTTATCCGTTTCTAGGTTTATAAGTGTCTAGGGGAGCTTGTGAATTATGGGCAATACATTACATGCTTGGGCATGCATTAGCAAAGTCACCAGTGCAGCCAAAGTTGTTATTTATTAGGGGTGCTGTCGCTGTTGGAAAATTATGGCTATATATAATTAAACTAAGTGCCCTGGTCTTATGTCGGGCTTCGATCACAAAGTCCGCCTGAGGAATATTGGCAGCAATTACCTCATAAGTAAATTTCGTCGATTGCCCACTTTCTACATCAAATGTCCTTGCGTTAAAATCTAGCTGACAACCACTCGCATCACACTCGCCAAACAAACCAAATTCCGAAAAATATCTCAATTCAGCCGTACGCATAGCGCCGAGCACACCTACCGCTTCAGTGGCTTCCGCCTTCAATACCATCGTGGAGTAAACTGGCAAGGCGACACCTGCAAGGACCCCCAAGACAACGATCACTATTAAGAGCTCCATTAGGGTGAAACCCGATTTTTTGTTTTTAAATTTAGTCATGTATATATCATCAAGCTTTTGGGTGTGGCTCGATATTTGACTAGTAAGTTAGCGAATTACTAACATACTGGTTAAATCATGCTTGCTGCGGAAAGTTGAATTGTGGGCACAAAAAAAACGCCTTGGGGTTGCCAAGGCGTTTTTTTTTGAATTCTTCTACGGGAAGCTTAGCGGCGGACGCCGAAGATTCGGAGTAGAAGGATGAATAGGTTGATGAAGTCTAGGTATAGTCTTAGGGCTCCCATAAGGGCCATTTTGCCTTCGGATTCTTTGGAGTCGAAGCCTTGGGCCATCATGGCTTTAAGTCTTTGGGTGTCATAGGCAATTAGGCCTAAGAAGACGGCGATTAGACCATAAGTGATGATCCAATCA
>JBLINS010000096.1:0-6054 GCA_047639455.1 Candidatus Omnitrophota bacterium | reverse complement strand
CCGGTAGTATTGCGCCACATAAAAAGTTTAAGGGTGAAGTATACATCCTAACTAAAGAAGAAGGTGGTAGACACACGCCTTTCTTTAATGGCTATCGCCCCCAATTTTATTTCCGCACAACAGATGTAACTGGAACATTGAAGTTGCCTGAAGGCACTGAAATGATTATGCCCGGTGACAATGTCACTATTGAAGGCGAATTAATCACTCCTATCGCTATGGAAAAAGAATTACGCTTCGCGATTCGTGAGGGTGGTAGAACTGTTGGCGCTGGTGTTATCACGGAGGTTTCGGACTGATGTCAAAAGTTAAGGATCAAAAAATTAGAATTAGATTAAGGGCGTTTGACCACAAATTATTGGATCATTCTGCAGTAGAAATCGTTGAGACTGCGAAAAGAACGGGCGCCAGCATTCTTGGCCCCATACCTCTTCCTACTAAACGAGAAATATTTACAGTCAATCGGTCACCTTTTGTTGATAAGAAATCTAGAGAGCAATTCCAATTAAAAACTCATCAGAGAATAATGGATATTTTAAACCCAACTAGCAAAACGATAGACGCGTTAAAGCGACTGAATTTACCTGCTGGTGTAGACGTAGAGATAAAATAATGGCTGGATTAATCGCAAAAAAAATTGGAATGACACAAGTCATCGGACCAAATGGACAATTGTGGCCCGTCACTGCACTGCAGGTTGAGCCACAAGTTGTTACTGAAATAATAAATTCAGAAGACCACTCCTATAGAGCATATAAAGTGGGCTTTGGCGCAGTTAAATCTAAACATAATAACAAATCTAATGAGGGCTATTTTAAAGCGCTCAAGTTAGAACCCAAAAAACACCTTAAAGAATTCCGTTTAAGAGTCGGCGATGATATGACTGTGGAAGTCGGCCAGACATTATCAGCTGAAGTTTTTGGTGAGGGAAATTATGTTGATGTAAGCGGAAAGAGTATTGGAAAAAGTTTTCAAGGCGTAATTAAGCGCTGGAATTGTGCTCGCGGACCCGAAACACATGGTTCTATGTCTCATCGCCAAGTGGGTTCAATTGGAATGAGTTCTGACCCATCTAGAACACTAAAAGGTCAGAGCATGCCTGGTCATATGGGCAATGTTCGGCGGACGACCCAGAATTTATTAGTTGTGAAGATCATGAAAGATGATAACTTAATCCTGGTAAGAGGATCTGTGCCGGGTTCGAATGACAATATCCTTGAAGTGCGAACCTCTTTTAAAAAGAATGCGGTCAATTTGGAAGAAAAATTTGGCGCTCCTAAAATTGCTGGCAAAAATAAAAAGAAATAAATATTATGGAAAATACGAAAATAAAACCTACAGAACCAATCAAAGCAATAAATACAATTAACGTCGATCAAAGTGGCAAGCGCAAAGCAGGTGATGCGCTCAGTGAGCTCTTTACCGGCATTAAATCAAATCAAGTTGTTTTGCATGATTACGAATTGATGTACCAATGCAATCAGCGTCAAGGTAATGCCAGCACTAAGGATAGATCAGAAGTTAGAGGTGGCGGAAGAAAACCTTGGAAACAAAAAGGTACTGGTAGAGCTAGGCATGGTTCTTCGAGATCTCCTATTTGGATTTCTGGTGGCGTCACATTTGGACCGAGAAAACGAGATTTTTCACAAGTGCTACCGAAGCAAACACGTAATAATGCACTTAAAGTTTCTGTCCTTAAAAAAGCAAAAGATGCGAAATTTTTAATTGTTGAGAAATTCGAAATACCATCTGGCAAAACCAAGGATTGCCAGGACGCAATCAAAAAAATGAACCTCAATCGGCCGCTAATTATCATCCAGAATGACGGCGATCACAAAACCCTCAGGGCAATTGGCAATTTACAAAAAACCAATCTAAAAAGGGTTATGGATTTATGCGCTCACGACATTCTGATATGTGATGATTGTGTAATTACGACTGCTGCCTATGATCAATTGATTTCTCGATTGACAGCCAAAAAAAATACACTTAAGCAAATTAAGGATATTAAATAATGGACGAGCACTATCAGGTTATAAGAAAATTATTACGCACTGAAAAGGGCATGGGTCTCTCTGAGTCTTTGAATAAGTACGTATTTGAAGTAAACATGCGTAGCAATAAGATTCAAATTAAGAATGCGGTAGAAAAGATTTATGGAGTTAAGGTAACACAGGTTAATACAATTATTGTTCCTAGAAAGCCTAAATTAGTTAGGCGTAATCCCGGGACTACTTCAGAACGAAAAAAAGCAATGGTTCAATTAGCTAAAGATAGCAAAATTGATTTGACGGTATAGGAATTACAATGGCAATTAAAACATACAAACCAACGACACCCGGACAAAGATGGAAAACAGCATCTGATTTTGAGGAATTGACTTCAAAAAAGACGGCCGCCCCAAAATACCTACTCGAACCGCTGCCTAAAAAAGGCGGACGTAATAATGCCGGCAGAGTAACAGCACGCCATCGCGGTGGGGGCCATAAACGCAAATATCGCATAATTGATTTTAAACGTAAAAAATACGGAATGAAAGCTACAGTTGATTCGATTCAGTACGATCCTAATCGCAGTGCAAATATCGCACTTTTGAAATATGAAGATGATGAAATGCGCTTTATTATCGCACCAAATGGTGTCAAAGTTGGTGACGTTTTACAATCAGGAAGTGGTTCGGAGCAAAAGCCAGGTAATGCTCTACCAATAAAAGAAATTTCTGACGGTACATTTATCCATAATATCGAATTAACCAGGGGCCGAGGTGCTCAAATGGCTAGATCAGCAGGCACTTATGCAATTGTTATGGCTAAAGATGGTGAGATGGCACATTTAAAATTACCATCTGGTGAAGTTCGTTTAGTGCGGTCCGACTGCAGTGCAACGGTAGGTCAAGTTGGAAACGCTATACATAGTAAGATTTCATGGGGCAAAGCCGGCAGATCACGTTGGTTGGGCTGGAGGCCATCATCTAGAGCGGTTGTGAAAAATCCCGTTGATCATCCCATGGGTGGTGGTGAGGGTCGTTCATCTGGTGGAAGACATCCTTGTAGCAAAAATGGTCAATCCGCAAAAGGTCTTAGAACACGTAAGCGTTCTAAAGTAACTAATAAGTATATTATTCAAAGAAGAAAGACTAAGTAAAGATGAGTAGATCTATTGCAAAAGGACCATTTGTTGACGACCATTTATTGAAAAAAGTTCTTAAGGCCCAGCAGGAAAACGATCGTAAGCCAATTAAGACATGGTCAAGAAGATCGACCATTACGCCGGACTTCATCGGGCTCAATTTTGCGATTCATAATGGCAAAAATTTTCTAAGTTTATATTGCTCTGAGCATATGGTAGGTCATAAATTAGGTGAGTTTGCACCTACTCGACAATTCAGAACTCATGGCGGACAGCAGAAACCAGTGGGAAAGTAGGGGTAGTATAATGATTTCTAAAGCAAGCGCGACATATGTAAGGTTATCGCCTCAAAAAGCGAGGTACGTCGCAGACCTAATACGTAACAAAAGTGTTTTAAATGCTTATTCAATTTTGGATCGAACGACGCGTAAACCAACTGAGAATTATAAGAAGTTGATTCAGTCAGCCGTTGATACAGCAACAAAACTGAAGGAAAAAAATATTGGAGATTTATATATCTCAAAAGTTGTCGCTGATAGCGCTGGAATGATGAAACGCTGGCGCTCTATGACAATGGGAAAAGCTGGCATGATTCGAAAAAGGATGTCACATTTAACAGTGGAATTAGACGTAAGAGTTAAGAACACCAAGCCTCAAGACAATTCCACTAAACCGAAGTCAAATGCTAAAAAGATTTTAGGAGCTGCGAAATAATATGGGACAAAAAATAAGTCCGATTAGCTTTAGGTTGGGATACACCAGAAGTTGGGACGCACATTGGTATGCACCAAAGAAAACGTTTGCAGCTAATCTATTTCAAGACATTCAGGTGAGAGAATTTATTTTAAAAAATTACAAGTCAGCCGCCGTTAGCAGAGTGATAATGGAACGAGCCGCCGATAAAGTAAGGGTTAATGTCTATACAGCTAGACCGGGTGTTATTATCGGACGGCGGGGCGCTGACATTGACAGGTTGCGCAAAGAATTGCAAGGCATTGTTGGCCAAGAGGTTCAGCTCAATATTAAGGAAATAAAAAACCCGGCAATTGATGCTAAGCTCCTAGCTGAGAACATTGCTTTACAGTTGACTAAGCGCATTGCTTTCAGAAGAGCTATGAAGAAGACGATGCAACAAGCGCGAGAAGCTGGGGCCAAAGGAATAAAAGTTTACACAAAAGGACGTCTTGGTGGTTCAGAAATTGCTAGAAAAGAAGGCTATCATGATGGCGCGGTTCCACTACATACTTTAAGAGCTCATGTCGATTTTGGATTTGCAGAGGCACATACCACATATGGCATTATTGGAATTAAAGTCTGGGTTTATAAAGGCGACTTTATAGCGAAGCCGGACATATTCGGTTTAAAAGGTGGGGATATAACTACCTTAACGCAAGAAGACCCATCTCAAGGCTCCGGTCCTAAAAAAAGTGGTGGTGCGTATAAGGGTAAAACGCATCGCGACACATTTAAGGCCAATACATCTGTTGGGCAAGAACCCGTAGGAAGTTCATCAGGGCAAGACATTAAAAAGACTGATGCTGCGAAATCTGCAACATCAGAAGCACCAAAAGCTACAGAAGCACCAAAAGCTACAGAAGCACCAAAAGCTACAGAAGCACCAAAAGCTACAGAAGCACCAAAAGCTACAGAAGCACCAAAAGCTACAGAAGCACCAAAAGCTACAGAAGTACCAAAAGCTGCAAAGCCTGAAGTAGGAGGCGCTGATGCTGCTTCCTAAGCGCGTTAAGTTTCGCAAATCTCAAAGAGGCCGATGCAAGGGCATCGCAACTAAGGGATCGACGATTAACTTTGGTGAATCAGCGATACAAGTTCTTGAGAATGGCTGGATTACAAATCGCCAAATTGAAGCAATGCGTGTCGCAATGCAAAGACATATTAAATCAGGCAAAGTTTTTATACGAATATTTCCAGACAAACCTATTACAAAAAAACCCGCAGAAACACGCATGGGTAAAGGTAAGGGTGCATTGGATTCATGGGTTGCCGTAGTTAAGCGCGGTCGTATACTTTTTGAAATTGAAGGTGTGCCGCTAGAGTTGGCGCGCGGAGCATTTAGACGAGCTGCTTACCGCATCCCTCTTAAAACTAAATTTATAACCAGAGAAGCAGTAATCTAAAGAGGTAGTTATGGCATTATTAAAAGCCAAAGATTTAAGGCAGCATTCAGTTGATGAATTAGATAGCAGAATAGGTAATTTGCGCAAAGAACATTTTGAATTAATTCAAAAAAATATGGTCGGGCAATTAGATAGGCCGCACCGCTTGCGTCAAATCAGAAGAGAGATAGCTCAAATTTTAACCGTGATAAACGAGAAGAGCCAAGATGACAAATAATACAGACGCCACACAACGAATTAACAAACGTAAGACCATTAAAGGTACGGTTAAAAGTGCCAAAATGAATAAGACGATTGTGGTCGAAGCTTCTTACAAAATTAAACATTCTGAATACAATAAGGTAGTCGTCAAGCACACCAAGATCAAAGCTCATGATGAAGAAAATAAAGCTAAGGCTGGCGATACTGTCGCAATACGTGAATCAAGACCGTTTTCTAAAGAAAAACGTTGGGTTCTGACCGAAGTTTTGGCCGTTGCAGGAGACTCGAAATGATACAAATGCGGACTAAATTCGTTGTGGCCGATAATTCGGGCGCCAAAGTTGCTATGTGCATCGGTATCCTTGGCAAATCCGGAACCAGAGTCGGCCGTATAGGCGACGTAATAAGTGCCAATATTAAAGAAAGCGCTCCTAAAACAAGCGTTAAATCAGGCACTGTGGTTAAGGCTGTCATTGTTAGGGTGAATAAAGAGATCTGCAGAGCTGATGGAACAAGTCTCAAGTTTGATCATAATGCTGTAGTTATAATTGATAATCAAAAAAACCCAGTCGGGACCCGTATATTT
>JBLINS010000095.1:0-6303 GCA_047639455.1 Candidatus Omnitrophota bacterium | reverse complement strand
TTAATACATTCATGCCAATATAAAGCGGAAATAAAAGTGAGGGCACAAAGATATATAGCAATCCATTAATAATATTAGACATTAATGGTGGCTGATAGTGGTTGTATAATAGGGCCTGCCAAAAATCTGCCTTAATCCATTCCAAATCTTGAACTTGCATACCCATTTGAGCAAAACGCGGTTCTTTGAGCAGATCTTCTTGCCCTAATAGATAGTGCACACTCATGGCCGCATAAACCACCAAAGGGATAATAAAAATCAGGGCACTAACTATTTTATTGGAGGATGTAGATTTCAACATAAGATAAGATTGTACTCAATATTCCCCCATTCTCAAAGCGTGAAATAGGCTAGCCCTAAAAAGCTCCCTTGATATTGTATTTTTTCGCATACAGAGTAGATAGGCGTTATTCAGACTATGCCATAACGAATTAACACCGTCATTACGATGAGCGCGGTAGCAGCGAAGTGGCAATCTAGGGATAAATTTGATATTAGGTGTTGAATATTAATAAAGTTGATTAGTTATTAGACTTAGATTGCCACGTCGCTACCGCTCCTCACAATCAGACCGTGTCATAAAGCTTATTAACTGCGTCATTGCGAGGCGCGCGTAGCAGCAACGCGGCAATCTAAGGCCATATTGTATAGCAGGTGTCGAACATTAATAAAGTTGCTTGGTTATTAGTCTTAGATTGCCGCAGCCAAAAAACGGCTTCGCAATGACGAAGAGTTATGACACGGTCTGAATGACGTTGACTTGAGATTACCACGTCGCTACCGCTCCTCAAAATAACGGGGTGTTGGCACGGTCTGAATGACGCGCAATAAAGGTATGGGAGAATTCGACAAAATGGCTTAGAATATGCATATGAAAACATTGATGACCTCTATAGTTGTCCCTACTTATAATGAAATTAAGAATATTCCCGAATTACTATCTTCCATTAACCAGGAAATGTCCAAACGTCAAATGGAGAATTATGAAGTTCTGATTATGGATGATGATTCTCCAGATGGGACTATTAATTTGGTTAAAGATTTGGAAATGCCCAAAGTTCGTGGCATTAATCGCAAGGGCAAGCCTAGAGGTTTGTCAGCGGCCGTGATTGATGGTTTTGAGCAAGCTAAGGGTGACATACTTATATGTATGGATGCCGATTTGAGCCACTCTCCAGCCAAAGTCCCTGAATTGATCCAAGCTATTTTAGATGGTGCCATTGTATCCGTGGGTAGCCGTTATGTGCCCGGCGGCGGTGTTAAGAATTGGCCCTTTTTGCGCCAAGCATCATCTCGTGCTGCATGCCTTGTAGCCAAATTAGTCACGCCTGTGAAGGATGCAACAAGTGGCTTTTTTGCGGTTAAAAAAGAGGCGCTCAAGGGCGTTGAATTGGATTCGCTAGGGTTTAAGATTGGCTTAGAGGTATTTGTCAAAGCGAAGCATCAAGGTCGTATTAAAGAAGTGCCCATTATTTTTAAAGACCGCACTGCCGGCGAGAGCAAATTATCTGGCCAAGTCATCCATTGCTTTTTTGAACAAGTATGGACTTTATTCAAACAAAAAAGAAATGCATAAAGCCTCTTCTATATCCTTGGCTAAGTATTCACGCCTTGCCTTAGTTTCTGTATTCACCCTATCTATTTTTGCTTCAATTATTTGGTTTTTTGGCCATTCATTAGGCAAGCCCTATACACTTGATGAAACAGATATCACCGATAGAGCTTTTTTAATTCTCAGGCATGGCCCTAGTGTATTCATAGATGGGATGCATTACTTAGCGCATCCACCCCTTTATGAGTATTTTGTAGCGCTTTGGTTTAAGTGTGTTGGGCAGAGTGAGTATTTACTCCGTGGTGTGGGTGTGCTCATCTATATCGCCGTTGGGTTAATGTTACGCTCTGTACTCAATCATCATGGTAGGACCGTCATTGCGAGCGGAGCGCGGCAATCTGAGCTTAGATTGCCGCGCTCCGCTCGCAATGACAAAATAAGCTCTTGTGGTGACGTGAACGGACGGGGCGCAATCAATACGTCCATCATCACGTATGCGGGTTTATTACTTTATTTTGTTAATCCACTCATTATTCAGCACAGCATACTCATCGATGCCGACACCACAGGCACTTCTTTATTTGGCATGCTCTTCATATGCCTGTTTTATCATTGGGAAAGTTTAAAAGGTAGGCAATTCTTATTGTCGCGTATTGGTTTGGCAATTGTCCTAGCTTTAATGCTTTGGTCCAAAGAAGTCACGCCAATACCTTTTGCGACTTGTTTTTTGATTTATCGCGTATTCAATCGCGAATGGAAACGGTTCTTTGCTGATTTGGTATTTAGCATTCTTTTGGGATTTGCTCTGGCTTGGGGTTGTTGGTGGTTATACTGCTTATACACGGGTACAGATCTCATGGTATTCATTGAATACACCTTAATGAAAAAAACGAGTAGGGTGCTGAATGCAGGACATTTAGCGCGGAGTTGGTCAGGGCTAATCGGCATATTACGCTGGCCTTTATTTTGGGTGTCAGCTCCATTTTTTATATGGTTAATTATGTCGGTATTGAGACGCATTGGCGCCTTTTTCAAAACCAAGCGACTTCAAATCATTGATATATTTTGGGTGGTGGGTGTTGGCGTGTGGATACCTTATGTTATCGCCAAGCCGACCATTGATATGATGAAATACCAATTCATTTGTTACCCATTATTCATTGTAACCATGGTGACGCCTTGTTTACTCACATCGACATCCAAAGAACAATTGCAAAAATTGGGTCAAAAATGGCAATTGCTAGTGACATTATTAATCTTTGGCTTAATCACTTTTCTGACTTGGAAGTATTACCATATCGGTGATTACATCATGTGGCAATGGGATGCGGCCTCATCGCCTCGTTGGCTAGACTTTTTGAAAGCGTATTATACGCCGATTATTATTCTCTACGTATTGGCTATACTTGTGGGCTTGCGTTATAGAGCATCTTTTTTACGCATAATTGCGATCACGTCGTGGGTGCTGATCTTATCAATTAATTTAGCGCTAAACTTCAATCAAACAGCCATTTATACAACGACAGAATCATGGATGAATTATGGCGAATACGGCCATAAAGACACTTATGAATATTTAGCCCGCGAAATGGACCCAAGTCGTAAACTTTGTGTGCGTAAGGATATTTATTATTATCTAAGGGCTCAAAAAGGCATTGAGGCGGCAAGTCATATTGAACTTAGACAGTTATTTGAGGAGCGAGACATAAACGTCTTGCGTGATTACTTTGCTAGAGGTGATATGCAATTCATTGTCTTTGACAAAATATCCACGCTAGGCTTCACACCCCAATTCGCCAAACCGATGGTGGATATCATTAATCAAAACTATGATGTCGTCGAACGGTTTGCGCATTTCACGGTCTATCGCCATAAGCGTAGGCCTTAGCTGACTATCTTATAAAGAAATAGTTGTTGTCCAATATAAAGCCCTGTGAGTCTGGGGTGGCTTAAAGGACTTTTGGTCACTATATAGTTACAATGATATTTATGCGCCATATCCAAAATAGTTTGTACCTCGCCTGAGTCTAGGGCATTTTTAATTTCGGTATAAGCCGTGTACCAATAAGGTAGCTTGGGTAGGCTTTGGCCTTGATATTGCATGGAATCAACACGTTTGTCGTTATAGGCAATCACAATCGTTTTTTGAGACTTTTTGAGTTCATGCAATGTGGATAATACGGTGACATTTATATCTTGAATATCGTGAAGGAGCTTATTGAGTTCGCGCACTTCTTCCAGCCAAGCGTATTCAGGCATTTTAAGCGCTTTATGAACATAGCCTTGATACTCCGTTTTAGAAAATATTTGAATACTTAATTGATGAATTGATTCCTTTAATGGCAAAGGTATGGATCGAATCACAAAGAGTGGGGATATACTGAGAACTAGAACCCAAACCATCCATTTTTTGACACCAGACTCTTTCCAAATCTTTTGGAGTATAACGGCAGAGCAAAGAAATAATGGAAAAAAAATGAACTTAAAACAACGTGCTTCTTCCCATATATGCGGTCCCATATTCCATAATTTCCAGCCAATGAGCCGAAATATTTGATAGCCGTAGGCGCAAATAAAAATAGCTCCAACAATAGACAACACTTGATAGAACAAAGGCCTATTCTTTTTGAAGAGTATGCATACACCTGGCATGGCCAAAATAAAGATAAAAAAGGAATCGAATACTGCAAAGGCAATGTCGCTAAATTGGGGTGGCAATAAAGTCCACCAACAGGCAGCGTAGGCGGCTTCCCAGTGTAATTGAACTAGGTTGACCACGGAGAGGGCAGACATTTGAGAGTGGAGTGCCCCAAAAATAATTTCGTAAACTGGTTTTAGGACAGTAAAAAAATCAGGTTCATATAGTTTGGGTAAGAAAAGGATTGCTGCGGTGATGGCCGTTGTGATTACCCATGCTCCAATTAATTTAAGCCATAAATTCATACCCGCTTTAGTCTGAATTAAACGCAGGCCCATATAAACAAAGCAAACAGCGGCTAATAAAAAAGATTCAAAGGAAAGAATCCCAAAGATAGCGGCGAGACCGGGAAGTAGAAAGTATTTATTTTTATTTTCCCAGATGAATAGTCCACCCAAGATGATCGGCACTATAGGCATAAAAAGTATACGCGGCAATATAAAGCTAGACCCAGCAAATCCCCAAAATGTCATACCCAATGTGTAATGCGGGATGAGTGATGCTATAGCTGTTGAAATGCTAATGATGCGATTAGGTATGAATTTTGACAAAGCCCAATACATGCTCAGTAGATATAGGAATGCGGTTATACCGTATATCCATTTAAAGCTAATGATATGGTTGTGTGTGAATTGAAAGAAACCTGCGAGTATGAATGAAAAGGTGCGATAGGGTACCCAATGAACAACTTCTTGCGGGTTCATGATTTTGTCGGCGATGGCGACGTAATTCAATTGATCGTCTGATAATTCATTGGTTTGCATAAAAAACATTGAGAGAAGGACAATGCTTAAGAAAATTAGCACGACTCGTATAGAAAAATGACCAAATCTATTTTGGCTCAAATCCAATGAAGTGATTTCAGGTGTTGTTTTTGGCATAGTTTAGCTATAATTCTCTCATAACATGTGCGGAATAACAGGATATTATCATTATAAACCCTTAGGGACCAGAACAGACGACAAAATCATTGAAGCGATGACGTCGTCATTGGAGCATCGTGGGCCAGATGCTGAGGGTTTTCATAAAGAAGATAGTATCACGCTTGGTCACCGGCGCTTGAAGGTTATTGACTTAGAAGGCGGCGCTCAACCCATGCTAAGTGCCAATAAACGCCATGCCCTGACCTATAATGGCGAAATTTATAATTTTGAAGATATTCGTGCTGCTTTAGAAAAAAATAAACGCGTATTCAAAACCCGTTCCGACACCGAAAGTCTCTTGCAAGCCTTAGAAACGCAATGGACGGACTGCTTACCTCATCTAGAGGGTATGTTTGCCTTTGCGTGTTTTGATAAAAAGGAAAATAAACTCTTACTCGCTGTTGATCCTTATGGCAAAAAGCCCCTTTATTATTCTCTGCAAGATGGGGTGATTATTTTTGCCTCTGAACCCAAAGCGCTCTTAAAACATCCCTTAGTGCCCAAATCCGTTGACGAGGAAGCCATTGCGCTTTATATGGCCTTTGAGTATGTTCCGGCACCCAAGACTATCTATGCAGGTATTAGTAAATTAGAGGGGGGTACTTATTTAGAAATAAAGAACGGCGAAGTGAATATTCAGCGTTATGACAACTTTCCCGATGAAGCTGAGGTGCATAATACTGAGGGCGCCTGGAAGGCTAAACTAACTGAGGGCTTGAGGTCAGCCGTTCGTAAGCGTTTGGTGAGTGATGTGCCTTTGGGTGTCTTTTTGAGCGGTGGGCTTGATTCTAGTGCCATATTAGCTAGTGTGCGTTCACTCAACCCGAGTCAAAAAATAAAGACATTCACGATCGGCTTTGACGAAACGTCTTTTGATGAATCACATTATGCCAGACGGGTGAGTGAGCACTTCTCAACAGAGCATATTGAAGAGAAGTTAACCATTCAAGATATGCTCAATCAGCACGAAAACATATTAGGCACACTTGATGAACCTTTGGCCGATGCATCGTATATACCGACCTTTTTATTATGCAAATTAGTGCGCCAACATGTGACGGTGGCGCTGGCTGGAGATGGGGGTGATGAGGTATTTTGTGGCTACCCAACCTTCACGGCCGAACGTTTGG
>JBLINS010000094.1:0-6548 GCA_047639455.1 Candidatus Omnitrophota bacterium | reverse complement strand
AGGAATGGCTTTTCCAACTTTTGGCTTAAACTTTCCAAAACGCCCTGTAATTTCCCAAGGCAACCCAAAGTGGGTTACATACATTTCTTCAAGTGAAGCCTGCTCAAAATCAGAAAACGATATCGTGGCATCAAATCTGGAATAAGGATCAATCTCGCTCCCAAAAACTAGCTCAACTTCACGAACGCTCAATCGATCTGCACCCTCAGCATCTTCTTTGGCGCTATCAAGTTTCGCGACCATATCTGCTATAACGCCAATTTCTGGCGTCCATTTTGGAACCTTGGAGCCCATATAAGATGAAGGTTGTGCTTTGGGCGTTGCCACCCTCACCTCGCGTTCAAGCTGTTCACTTAAACCCATTATTTTAGAACCTTGATTGCTAATAATTCGGGATTGCTTTTCAACAACTCCTTTAAGCTCAGACACCATTTGTCTTAAGCTTGTCATTTCTTGTTGCAATGCCACAATTGGATCGCCCCCCGCAAAAACATGAGATCCACTAAATAATAAAACACATAAAACCAATAGTATTTTTTTGGTATTCATTGACATACTCCTCTTGTAAGTTAAAGGCTAAATAAAAAAACTAACTTAATAGGAGTATTGTGGGGGAGCTCGGGATTGTAAATTGGTTAGAAGTGACTTACCTTGAAGACTCCGGTAAGAATAGGCAAGAAAACTAGAACGAATGGCCACCATCGCTAAAACGAATGCTCCAACAACAAAAACATTGTCCGCAAAATGACAAAGCGCGCACTCAGCGCCGCCTGAGTGATCGGCATGGTTATGCGCACCTGCGTAGAATGCAAGAGCAGCAAATACCACCAAAAATAAAGCACAAAAAATCTTATGCCGCCTAAAGAAATTCAACATCCGCCTAGAATACACCCAAGACGTTTATAAATCAACAATGGCGACCCCCAACAGATTGTGATTGGAACCACTTAGTGCGTGACATAGAGAATTTCTATGCCTAAGGCACGTTTCTAAATATCTTTTATCAGTCTGCCAATCCTCATGAATTTCATTTAAAACGGCTGATATCAACCTAAGTGCTGAGTGTGGATTCGGGAATAGCCCACAGACTATTATTCGTCTTTGAATTTGAAGATTTAAATTCTCAATTAAGTTTGATGTTCTTAATCGTTTCCAAAAGTATCTGGGGAACGCGAATATTGTAAAACCTTTAATAATCAAGGTTTCTAAGCATTCCGCAAACTCTGGGTATTTAAACTCGTATTTATCAATATCTTCTTGTCTTTTTTTTGTCTGCGTCATCCATACTACAGGCACCAAAGATATCCCGAATTCCTTGCCCGAATATGAGTTTCATTGGGTGATTGGGTGCATAGTGTTGAGCATTTTGAGCCAGGTGGAATTGGCATCTCTGCCAAGGAATGGAGCCGAAGACAGCGGCCCTAGCAGCTTTTAATCCTGAGTGGGCATCTGAGACAATGAGATTAATATCCCGATCACTTCCCGAGAGCCTTCCGGGTTAATTCCAACGGCTACTAAGCAAGCTAAGGACCTCACTGTGCCGGCATGTCTTATTTTGATGTATTTAGCGTCTAGAATCGCAAAAGGATATCCCTCAAGAGGCCTATTCCTAAATAACCTTAAATTCTCATCAAGACCTTTTGCTATTCTTGAAACTTGAGTGGGGCTTAATTCTAAACCACAGAGCTCTTCGGTTATTTTGGACACCTTGCGCGCTGAGACGCCTTGGACGTAGATTTCAGCGACGGCTAGTTTCAAAGCCATTAGCGTAGCCCAATCGTTCCTCGGTACGTTCATAAGTCGTTGCTTTTAATGCGTCAGATCGCTCTGCTAGCATTGTTTTATTTAACAACTCCTCAACTACTGGCCCAAAGCCGTCTGCACCTTTTTAAATTAATGATTTCATAATTTCCCTAACTGCTGTATCTTTATCTGTGGAACTTGTGGTCATTAGTGGATCCTCCGATTTTTATCTTTGTCGTTAATTATTCGGAGATCCTACCACAAGTTCTCTTTTTTTCCTCGCCTAATGGCTCCTCAAAAAAAGAATCAATTTACAAAAAGAATGTTACACCACCTGCTGATTTGCGTATTCCGGACACACAAAACTTGACACTTTCGTCACTACAAGTCTCGAACCAAGACAACCTTGTGGCTATATGGGACAGATTAAATTAGCGGGTTTCTCCTCTTTCAAATGCAATTGATACCCCACTCCTCTATGAATGAATAGACAAAATAAACAGTCAAGCCTTGAAATTGTCCAAAATATATGCCATACATTACTTAGGACAACGAATTTGATGACTTTGTCGAATATGATGAGATTGGGGATAATAGATGGAAAATAGGAATTTATCACAAAATGATACGCTGACAACAGGGCAAATAGCCAAAATGTGTCGAGTTAATCCTGGGACAGTTAAGAATTGGATTAAAAAAGGTATTTTAATAAGCCATGAATTGCCGATAACTGGTTTTCGGCGTGTTAAATTGAGCGATTTTTTGGACTTTATCAAAAGCCAAAACCTTCCCATTCCCGAGGAATTAGTCAAACAAGGCAAGCCCAGGATTCTAATTGTAGATGATCAGCAAGCTATGGTTGACTCAATTAGACGCATGCTCTTATTTGAAGATCCAGAACAATATATAGTAGAAAGTGCTGGCGATGGCTTTGAAGCAGGTCGCACTATGGAGCAATTCAAACCAGATCTACTCATTCTAGACCTCATGATGCCCCGCATGGACGGATTTGAGGTTTGTAGTTTAATTAAGGCTAATCCCGAACTCAATTATGTCAAGATCCTGGTGATTTCGGGTTTAATCGATGATATACAAAAACGCAAATTAACGGATTTGAAAGTGAATTATTATTTAGAAAAACCTTTTGAGACAGATGAGTTGTTGAGCAGTGTAACAAAACTTCTAAAACTTACTTGAGGAGACTAAGTCATGACTACTCCAACAAAAATACTGATTTTGGATGATGAAGAAAATATTTTAAGATCTTTGACCAGACTTTTTATAGATGAACCCTTTGATGTTCAAACAACAACTGATGCAGAACAGGCACTCGCAATGATTGCTAAACATGATTTTAAAGTAGTGCTGAGCGATCAAAGAATGCCGAATGCATCTGGCGTTGAATTCCTAAGCAAAGTCAAAGAAATAAGTCCAAATACAATTCGTATACTATTCACAGGTTATGTTGATATTCAGGCGGCGGAAGATGCTGTTAATAAAGGAGAGGTGTATCGTTTCATTAGCAAGCCTTGGAATGATGAAGATTTAAAATCAATTATTAGAGACGCTGTTAAGAATTATGATTTGTCTGCCGAGAATGAGCGATTGCAAAAACTGACTCAAATTCAGAATGTGGAATTAAAAGCCGCTAATACTAATATCAGAAAATTGTATGAGAAAGAGGTTGAATTCACGTCTACAGTATCCCATGAATTGAGAACCCCCTTAGCTTCGATTAAAATGGCAATCGACATTGTACACAAAAATTCATATAAGGCATTGGACGATAAAGGTAATAAATATCTAATGATTGCCAAAAGAAATGTTGATCGTTTAGTCCGCCTTATAGGCGAAATGTTGAGCTTGACGAAGCTTGAATCAGGTAAAGAACCCCTAGAAATCCAAAGCACAGATTTGAATCATCTAGTCCAAGAAGTCATTGCGCTACAAAATCCAGTGGCTAAGGAAAAGGGGCTAGATTTGAAGGTTCAATTAGATTTGGAGCTCCCGCATATCATGATTAATGCAGATAAGATCAATCAAGTATTGAACAACTTGATTAGTAATGCAATTAAATTCACGGATAATGGATTCATTGAAGTTATAAGCAAATTCAATAGTCAAACTCATACTATTGAGATATCTGTGAATGATACGGGCAAGGGAATAAAGCCAGAAGATACACATAAAGTATTCCAAAAATTCAAACAGCTTGAGAATGCAACTGAACAAGTTTGTGGTACAGGACTTGGGCTAGCTATATGCCAGGAGATCATTTCACGCCATGCAGGCAAAATTTGGGTTGAGTCAACCCTAGAAAAGGGCAGCTCGTTTATCTTCACACTACCTATAAGTACAAAAGCTAAGGAGTGAATTTATGAAAAATCATAAAATGATACTTGTTATTGATGATGAAATGGATATTGTCGTTCCGGTTGCGGATGCTTTAACTGAACATGGGTATAAGGTCATTGATGCCTATGATGGTATAGAAGGCTTAGCCATGGCTAAGACTTTTGAACCAGATTTGATTATTCTGGATATCAATATGCCCAAAATGAGTGGACTTGAATTTTATGATGAATTAACAATGCGAAGCAACGCTTCAAGGCCACCATACCCTGTTTTGGTACTTACAGCCAGTCATGATTTGGAAAAAATATTCAAAGGGGTGAATATTGCTGGTTTTATGCAAAAGCCCTTTGAGCTGGATGATTTACTAGAAAAAGTGGATTCAATACTATTCGATAGATTTACCAAGATATTGGATAACTGAAACTAGGAGGGTATGGTCATGAGAGATAAAAAAACAATTCTTGTCATTGATGATGAAAATGATCTTGTAGAAATGCTGAAACATTATTTAGAGCTGGAGGGTTATCGGGTTTTGATGGCCTCAAATGGTGAAGAAGGACTCAAAGTTGTTCGTGAAACAAAACCACATTTGATCATTTTGGATATGAATATGCCCAAAATGGGAGGAATTGCTTTTTATGAAGCTATTTGCCAGAACAAGTCCAAAAAACCTATTTGTCCAGTCTTAGTTCTAACCGCGCGAGCCAATCTCGAGTCTATATTCAGGGATTTAGATGTGGCTGGGTTTATGTCGAAGCCATTTGATCTGGACGCTTTATCCAAGGAAGTTGGCGCAATTCTATCTACGCAGCCCTATGCTGAATCTAGCGCTAACAAGAATAGTGGCAATAAAGAGCACAAAAGAATAGTGATAGTTGAAGATGATGAAGAGAATTTTTCTAAAGTTATTTCAGCCTTTGCTAGCAAGGGCTATATTGTCATGGCGGCCAAATCAGGAACTTTAGGTATAGAACTTATTAAAAAAGAACAGCCTGATTTAGCGCTAATTAAATGGGATTTGCCAGATTTATCGGGTGACATTGTGGCCTCAAAACTCGGCCAAATGCCCATGACTATGGGAATACCCATAATCTTGTATATGCGTGAATTCAATGGACCCAAGCGCGATGTGCTAAATAACTTATGCAAAAATGCGGGAGTCAAACATCTCGTAGAATCATATGATCCGGTAGCCCTATTAATGGAATGTGATGGAGTCTTGAGATTTGAAAAATAATTTAGCACTAATTTATTTACGAATTCTAAGGAAGTGATTCTAGATAAAACTGTACTGGGTATACTTTGGGTTTTATTGTGTGCAGGACTAGTTTTTTGAAATGCAGGCGGGATTTCTATGTCTTGAATCAGGAATAACGCGGTCAAAGAACTCTATCAATGTAGCTATTAAGAATTTGGCTGATTTTAGCATAGCTGCATTGATGTTTTGGGTGATAGGTTTTGGACTAATGTTTGGTCAGTCTTTGAATGGATTAATTGGAGCATCACTATTTTTTCAACCATTTGAACATAACAACCCATGGCCAAGTACTTTTTTTATTTTCCAATTAATGTTCTGTGGTGCTGCAGTGACAATTATTTCTGGAGGAACCGCGGAGAGGCTTCAGTTTTGGGGGTATTTAATTATATCACTCATCGTGTCTAGCTTGGTCTATCCGATATATGGCCATTGGGTTTGGGGCGGAACATTTACTGGCTCACCCGGATGGTTAGAAGCTATGGGGTTTGTTGATTTTGCTGGATCATCTGTAGTGCATTCTATTGGCGGCTGGGCGGCCTTAGCAGCCCTCATTATTATTGGTCCTCGTTCTGGGCGATTTGAAAAGAATGGCAAGGTGAATGATATTCCAGGATCAAACTTGCCGATCGCTATGTTGGGAGCATTGATGTTATGGGTAGGGTGGCTTGGTTTTAATGGTGGTAGTGCCTTAGGCATAACAAGTGCTGTACCGAGCATTATTATCAAAACCATATTGGGTGGTGGTGCTGGCATGATTATATCTCTTGGTATTGGGTAGAAGATAAAGGGTGTTCGCGATGTAAGATTTACAATTAATGGAATGTTAGCAGGCCTTGTCTCGGTGACAGCTAATTGCCATGCAATAAGTGCCACATCTAGCGTTCTAATTGGGGGCATTAGCGGCATTGTTGTTGTCATTGTGGATAAACTCAAAGTCAATTGATTCAATCGGATAGATTAGCCTCCATAGGTCAATTAGCAGCTGGTGTTGCACATGAAATAAATAATCCCATAGGATATGTGAATAGTAATTTGTCGACCTTAAAAAAATATGCTCAAACCTTTTCTCAATATAGAGCAAGCATAAATAAATTAGTTGAAACACTCAAAGATAATCAAAGCCAACAGGCAATTGAGCTTATGGATCGAATCTTACAAACAAAGAAAGACCTAAAAATAGACTATATTTTGA
>JBLINS010000093.1:0-6577 GCA_047639455.1 Candidatus Omnitrophota bacterium | reverse complement strand
CAATCCTGAACCGGTATTAATTAATTCATTCTTCTGCTTAAGTGTCACTCCTGGAGTAGACGGGATTTGATTAATCAGTGCTTGAGAGCGCACACGCAGCTGAGCCACTGACTCCAAATACTTTGCCATTGATCTATTACCATCTCCAGATTGATGCGGGTTATGCAAATCATATAGCATGCCAAAAGTTAGTTCTTCAATATCTTTAAACAATGGTCTAGTCAAATTATGTATTAAAGAATCACTGCCCAGCATTGAATTGATTGCGCGCTTGGCTTCATGTATGCGCGCGAAATATTTTCTAATCTCAGTCAATACTGGAACTTCCGGCACACCGGGGATTCTCGAATAGCCAAATTGATCCAATATCCAGTCCCCTCCTTCATAATGAAAAAGCAATTCCCTTGATTTAGAATTAATGGCGCGAATTATATCTTTATCGATATCGATATAGGCTCCAATTTCAGCGACTATTGCTACCCGCCCCGCTCTCCCAGCATCAGATACATCAGTTTTAAAAGATATGAGGGAATCATTAGCCTCTACCCTCAGTCTCCCATGCAAATCAGATGCAACTTCTGTTTTTTTAGCTATCGAACGTAAAATATCCAGAGTTATACGGCCGTGGATTTTTGGGTTTATTTCAGCAAAGCCATCAGGCCATGCATTAGTAGCTTCGACTAATAATTCAGATTTATCCCAATTGACCGCTTGGTGAAGAGCGTCTAATTCCTTGGCGATTGTCGCCAATAGTGTATGGAGTTGCACAATATACCCCGAGGCATCATGGGTTAACGCATCAACTTCATCTGGTTTAGCATCTGATAGTTGCTGAATTTGCCCAATCCACTCCAGCACAACTTGTGCTTTATCAGTGAATTGCTTTATGTGACGACCAACCGCAGCCTTGGTCGTTTCACTGTGGTCAAATTCTCTTAGGCTGACTGCCAAGCCTTCTACAAACAGACGAATACGACCCAAGCCATCACCGATAATGCTTCTGATCTCTGCGTCATTTTCGCCAACGGAAGTTATTAACATTTTTAATTTCTTAGACGTCTCAATATGAGCATTTAAACTATCTATGCGCATCTTTTCACTAGGTTTATATAAATGATGTTCGCCTTTTATATTTAGAATTTGGTCTTGAGGAGGCTCTTCATCTCGACCTATGACTTGTATATGTAAGAGCAATTCGTTGGTTTTAGGCTTAATACCTTTAATCAACCGCTTATTAACATAAGGCACGCCATTTATTAAACTCATCATAGTTTGCCAACGTTCACCAGCATCAATGGAGGGCCTGCTATAATAAAGCACAGTAAAATCTGATGCATCATCCTTAATATCAAACTTACCCCTAAAATCATCATATTCATCATCCACTTGATCATCACGCATACTTTCGAGAATATAATAAGCCTGCCAATGCAATGCTAAACCCATAACCTCTTCAAACCCATCCGCCATGCGTGGTGCAAGTCTTAATTGCCCATCTTTTGATAGGATTTGATCTCGGCCATCTAAATAAATAAGCAATTCTTCTTTGTCTAGATTAATGGCTGGTATGTATCCATCTTTAATGACGGTAACCGATCCATCCATATACATGACATTTATCCAATAGTCTGGACGCATATTGTCCGCATCAAGCCATACAGCGGCTTCTTCTACATCGACCTCTAGACGGTCATATAGAACGTGTCCGGCTCGAATATTTTCTAAAGCAGATTCAAAGATCAATATAGCGTGATGATAATCGTCATCTATAAGCGCATCAAATCCTTTGGGTAATTGCCTTTGTCGAGGATCATATTTATGTATGACAGTGGGTTCGTCCCACTTGGTGCCATTAAATAAATTGATCAAACCTTTTTTCAAATCTTGTAATTCATGACGTAATTCAACCATAAAACCGACTGATTCGTTTGTAAGCCGAAGCACTTCATCGCTATCAGCATCCTCCACACTTTTGATTAATTCAATTGAATCGAATGCTTTTTCGCCTTCACCACGAACCTTGTCAATATACTGCCAAATCACTTCACGTAATGGTTGTGTGTGATCAAACCGATTTATCTCAGCTGTGATGCCACCTATAAGTTCACCCACCCGTTTAATTATAGGGTTGAATTCTGACCTCAAAGAAGAGTCTGTTGGAATACTCTGATTGATGCCCTCAATTATGCCGTGTATGTTTCTTATGGGGGTGCGGATTGTGCGGATTGACTTCGTATCGTTGGTATAAGCCAATCTAAGGTCACCATGCATATCCAATACATGGTCTTGTCGAATGTCACTAGCTTCGCCTTGCACTTCCACATTCAATAATAATTCATTATTAGAGACGTCAATCCCCCTAAAGAACTTACGGTTAATATACCCATCGTTCAACACTGGACTCCAATGATCGTCTTCGCCTGAGGCGTATCGATCATCAATGTAATCTATCTCAAATGTATTGGTGCTATACCACCTAAACCTAAAGCGTCCGCCAAACTCACTACCAGCGCCCATAGCGCTAATCGCCGACACCATAATTTCCCAAGCTTCTCGCCTAAGCTCCAAAGAATTAATGGGGTCAAACCCCTCCGCCATGCGAGGGGTTAATTGACCATTGGCGCTCAATTCATATATTGTTCCATCGAATAGTATGGCAACCCTTTGGCTATCCACATCCACCTCCAGCGGATATCCGTCAAGGACGGTTACTATAGGTGTGCTGGTATCCATTCTTTCGATTTTTAATATCGGTACAAATTCATCTACAAAATCCTCAACTTGTAATTCCACCTTAGAATTCAGTTGGTCAGAATCAGAAACCTTCAACCTATCTTTTAGAATTGAATCATCATCAAGGTTCTTAATTGCTTTTTCAAATATATCCAGGGCTTCTCCAGCATTTCTCGCATCAATAGGACTAAAACCTAAGTTCAGACCTTGCCAGCCCTCACCATCTTCAGCGTCGCTTCCATAATCGTCGTCACCCCACGCGTCGCCCTCCCCCTGATCGGCTGGATCAATCCAATCAGTCTCACTAATTAATTTTTCTATCCCATCGTTAAATTCAAGCATTTCTTCCAAAAAAGACAATAGATTGAAGTCGTCTGCCATTAAGCTATTGGGTATATCTAAGTCAGACACAATCTTACCCAAATCCTCACTAAATCGTTCTAAACGGTCTATGAAGAATAACAATGTTTGCTCGGCAAATTCGGCGCGATAACTGAAATTCTTGAGTCTTGACTTGATTACCGTAAAAATAATATCCACACTATCCATTTGAGATCTAATGAGTTCGAAATGAGGGTCAGCAACTTCACGCTCCATATCCAAATATGCTCTGGCTTTAGCGATTGTCTCCAGCATCATGGACGCGCCATTCCTTAATTGCGAAATTTTTTCTACAGTCTCAAAATCAACTTCCTCCAAATTTCCTTCAGAATCCATGATTTGATCTCGCACAACACCATTTTCATCTTCCACATCTAAATGCAAAATCAATTCACGAGTCATTGTTTTCACACCCACAAGCATGTCGCGCTTCACAGACTTAAGCACACCGCTAGACACATTCAGGATCACACTCCATGGATCTTCATCCTCCTCCTTGCCGACATCATCATAGTATTCAATACTAAGATTCTCATCACCGTCATCAAAAGTTCTAAATCTTTCAGCCAATAAATTAGCACCCCCCAAATGTTCTTTCATATCCGCAATAATGCGCATAGCCATCCATGCATTCCGCTCATCAACCGCGTCAAACTCGTCCGCCATACGAGCCGGTGTGTATGTGCCATCACTTTTAAGTACATAATCAATGTCATCTAAGCGGAATAAAATCTCTTGCGCATCCATGTTGATGGCAAGTAAATATTGTCTATTAATTCTAACCATGGGACTATCTGGTGTAGATCCATCAATGAATGCCAGGCGCTCCCAAATGCCATTTTGTGGATCAGGCATAAACATCAATATGCCTCGATCCTCACCTTCTTCTGGGATGTCCAATCTTTGTTGCAAATCTGACTCCACAACCATATTAGAGAAAGCATGCAACATCATCTCAAAAGCTATGGGCGCGTTATCAAGGTCTATAGCATCGAAAAATGGCAGTGGTTCATTTTGGTTATCGTCATTCCAATCATGCCATTCATCATCGGAATCACTCATCCTCGACTTATTACGCATTCGAATTGCAGCTAAAGCCTTAGGGCCTAATTGGGCCCCCAAATAGTTGAAGTCTTGGCGTATATGTAAAACATTGCTAGAAGCTAAGGGTTCACGGCTAATACTCGACAAGGGCATGAATGCCTGACTTTGTTTCCATATGGATGTGAATTTTTTATTACTGAGTGTGGTGGGAGTGTATTGTCCCATGAGGATTTTTTCGTATTGGTCGTGGTCGGTTGCGTGATTGACGCGAGGGAGAATAGAAATGTAATTTAGCCCCAAGTCTTTGAGTCGCTTCTTTAAGTTGGGTGCGTGATAACCTCCAATAAGTAAAATTGCTTGGGATTCGCCGCTCTCCTCCATAGCTTCAAGCGTATTTTTTAATATGGCTTCATCACGCTTTAAAGTTAATTCATAGAATTTGTGTGCGTTCTGTATAGAGTCGACAAAGTCGGGATCAACCCACAATGTTTTGGATAGATATTTTTTCTGATCAAGTATTTTTTTATTAATAAAAGCCATTAATTTTTGAATATCGTATTGACTGGGGTTGTTTACACATTGGTCCAAATGCTGACTGGTCATTTGCATATGCGCTAGGGCTTCGAAGAATCGCGTGACTTCTAAGGCCTCTATTAATTTACGCTCATTCTTATTAGTGATCATCGACTCTATGAGAAGCGCTTCCAGTTCCTCTTGCTCTTGATTTAATTGAGCGAAATTAATTTGTTGCATGAATTGCATATACTCCATATACAAATGCAAATCTGGAGTTTCATTTTCATATCCGGCTACAATATCGCCTAAGGCATTTAAGGTAGCAGTTGAGTCATTGCGCATAATCATTTCTGGATCTTTAAATAGATGCTCAAATTGATTACGTTGTTCGTCGTCCAGCTCATTCGTGATTTGCGCCAAATCCATATTAGCTTGCTCAAAATCTATCCGTGACTCCATACCCATAACTCCGGATAATTGATTCATCATGACATAGCCATTCAATTCAAGGCCTAATTGTTGTGCTGTCTCCAATAAATATTGGCCGTATTCACTAGCCGTTATTTTTTCTGATTCATGATCTTTAATAGTTTGGATGAGCTTGTGAAGCGATGGGTTTAAATAATTGGGCAATAATACTTGCAGGGCAGACTTTATTTTGGATAATGTGGCCAGAATATTCACCCGATCTTCTATGACATGCCCATAAGTTTGAATTGCTTCGGTGTACAAGGCTTTGTTCTCTACGCCCCAAAGTTTGAAGTCTTTGTATGAGGTTAGGTTCAGGTATTCTGCGCCATTCATTAAGCCTTTATGCAAATAGGACGAAGCTGCGACTTCACGTTCTTTATGTGAAGCGAAAGGTCTCAAAAATGATAAAGAGCTATCACCCTCACCGCCTTCTAAAAATACGGTCTTAATATCTGTTTGCTCTAATACTTGGTCAATGACTTTTGAAATATTCAATTGCGCTGATGCATTCATATGCGCATCTTGAATGAGGATAATGGTTTTTGAATTGGGTAAAACGGGTTGATTATGAACCTCGTCAATGGAAGCTATTGCGTGGGGGATATTTAATTCAATAGTCTCTTTTGGAGCTTGCTGAGAATTGGGCGGTAGGGTAATTAAGGCCCATGCAAAGTCCTGAAATAAGAAAGTCAGGACTAATCCTAAGCTAATCAGCTTTAATTTCTGAACTTGAGGGTTTTTATTATTGTCTTTAGACATGGCTTTTTATATAGTCCCTATATATAAATACTTTATTTAGATATAGATACAGTATTTAGTAAGCATGCCCGATTGCTTGCCTAATATCAATAGAATCAAAACCTATTAATTTAAGTATTTTCTAACAAGTCTATTAATAAAAAACCCAAATCAATTGCTTGATCTGGGTCTAATGCAATAGAGTCATGACCAGTAGTTTCTGGCTGCTATTTATTGGTCAAACTTTGGCTACTTTATGCAAGATCTCAGATATAAAAGTTTGGTATTTGACGCCTAATTGATTAGCCTTACGTTTGATATTGTTTAAATCATATTCACTAATACGTATATTCAGAACCGCGTCCTTTTTTCGAGCTTGAATAGCTTTAACAATATCCCCAAAGTCCTTCTTTGTGGCTGGCACGTATTGATCTATATCGCGCTCTATTTGTTCCTCTTCTTTACTTAGCTTCGCCTTACGCATCATGCCTCCTTATTCAAATATCTTTTAGTCAACTTGCGACTCGGATAAAGTGTTTTGAGAAATATGCCTTCTCCATCAATCACGCAAGGTATCGCCCATATATAATCCTTATACTCATAAACTAGTATTTTTTGATGATCTTTTTTAGGGTGATTCAAAATTTCTATGCACTCGGCTTTTAATATATCCTCAAAGCCAACACCGCGTGTC
>JBLINS010000092.1:0-6747 GCA_047639455.1 Candidatus Omnitrophota bacterium | reverse complement strand
GAGGGTCGTTTACAACTAAACTGAATGCATCCAGATTAAGAGACGGTCACCTGTTTAGGGGTAGATTTAAGTCTGTATTAATAGAAGAAGAGGTGTATCTTCGTAATGCGATACGCTATATACACCTTAACCCCGTTAAAGCTAAGCTCACAAAAGATCCCTACACTTGGCAATATTCTAGCCATAAAGCCATTGTGGATAGCTTCAACGACCCTTTAGAGGCACTTGTTAGCACTAATTATGTCAAACAACTGTTTTCAGATGATTTAGAGACTTATAGAGGATTTCATCAAGCGGGCGTTGATGAACATACCAATGAATTTTATAATAACAAAAAGCTAGCGCCCATATTTGGATCTGAAGACTTTATTCAAGAAATAAAGGAGCGCATAGAGCTGAATGATGGCGAGATTGAGTTCTATAAACAATACAATCAAGATAAACTCTTACCAATAATTTTAGAGACCATCAGCCACGCATTCTTGGTGTCGTATCAAGATATATATTCAGCCAGAAAAGGTAGGTTTAATTATGCTAGAAGCATGGCTATAATGCTTACTAAGGAGCTAACCAATATGACTTATGCAGACATTGCTACATCTTTGAAGCAAAAGTCAGCCAATGCTGTTAAGGACAGCGTATATCAATTGAAGAAAAACTTTAAAGAAAGTCCAGATATGCTAAATTTATACACAGGGCTTAAAACCGCAACTAGCCATCTGACGACCTGACCCACTTACCAATCCTTAAGGTCTTGAGCGGTGATAATGCTTATGGCGGCTGGAGCTTCAGTGATGGGTTCTGCAAGACGTCTAGCCGAAAAGACAAGGGGCACGTCTTCAAAAAGAGCGAATTCCAAGGGTTCTGGGCTAGTAGAACTGTTGACAGCCCAAACGAGGCTTGTTTGACCCAGATAAAGGCATAAGATAGTAATTCCTAAAGTATATTTAAATAAGTTATTCATGACAGAAGTATATAATAACTATCATAAATATACAAGATTTTGGTCTTCTTACGTTAGGGGCTGGCTTTTTTGGGGATCGTTAAGCGGATTTATTAAGAATTGGGTGCCAGAAACCTAGCTGGGACAGACTTTTTCGTAGTCACCGGTACAAAAATAGGTGTTATTGCGATCCGGTCCGAGTGCGACCGAATTAAAGACATATTGAATTTGACTAGACGCTCGGCTGAGACTTAACGCTTGAATTGCATAACCGTCACCAAGTAAAAGAAATGCGTATGCAAATGCAAAGGTTTGGCCGGAGCCGGCTGGCAAGTCATAAACATTATAGTCTAGGGTGCAGCTGGCAGTAGCGCCACATGTGCCTAGCGCGCCATATTCTTGAAAATATCGCATTTGAGATCTATATAGAGAGCCCATAACGGCAATGGGCTCAGCGAGTTCCGCCTTGGCTGTCATATTGGAATAAACAGGGAGCGCTACTCCTGCTAAGACACCTAATATAACAATCACGATAAGGAGCTCCATTAAGGTGAATCCGGATTTTGGGCTCTTACTTTGTTTATCAAGCATACAATTTCTAGTCCTCAGTGAAATAAATACATATAATTAGCAAGTAATGGTATGTATTTATAATAAATAGTATACATGATTCAAATGGGTTTTTCAATTCTACGTACAAATTGGGAGGGGCTTCTCCATATGTGTATCGTGCGATATTTGAATTGGCGGGTAACCAACTCCTGAGAAGAGCGAATTGATGCTTAATTAATGTAACTGTTGAACCGAGACGTTCTCACAGCGTACCTCTATGTCGTCTAATCAGTCGATTGATATGAGTTATTTTCGCGGTGACGAAGTATTTAATCAAGCATTTGATACAAATTCTAATAATACTTATAGTGCATTAACATTTAGATATTCGCTATAGTTATAATGGTTAGAAATCGGGGGCGGTGTCGAAGATGTTTATTTCGGTTTGGAATATGTATTTTTTGATGAATTTGCGTTCGGCATTGAATCGACTGAGGTCGTCACCTGCGCCTGACTCTTTGATGACGGCTTCCATTTTGTTTAAGTGAGTTCTGATGCTTAAGACGCGATTTCCGACGGAATCTTCAACTTCGGTGGCGTTTTGTTTGAGGCTTTGGATGAGTTGCGAGGTTGATTCTAGCGCAGCTATTTGTTGCGTGTCTTGTGTGAGGTCTTGAATAATATTTTGCGTATTCTTGCTATCCGTGCCTTGGGTTTCTAGGTCTAAGGCGATTTGAAGTGACCTAGCGCGCTTTCTGGTGTGCTTTTTAATGCTTTTAAGAAATAAGCGTTGTTTGTCGAGATAGTCGATATCATTACGTATGCGTATAATAAATGTTTGAATATCGTCTTTGATTGAGGGCATTGGCATATTCAATGGTTTGCCAAATAATTGATCCATTGTATATACGTGTTGGATTAATAGTGGGAAGTCATTTTTTATATCAGTTAGTCTGTTTATTAACGTATCCACGCCACCTAAGGCTGCATCAATCGAATGAATTTTTTGATCAATGTGATGCATGAGAGACTTGTTTGTTGTATTGATGCGATAGGCGAGGGACGAGGTATCAGGCTTGGCCTGTATTGGTTCAGCGCTAATGGGCGTAACATTATCTTCAGCGTGCGCTGCAGTAGGAGAGGTGCTGAATACCAAGCATAATATGAAGCATAAAGAGAATATATTTATTTTAGACATTATCCACCCAGCTAATTAGATAAACGTATGTATATTGCTATATTATCGCTCATAGAGCCCATAATCACAATGAATCGATCAAATGAGATCTCGGTTATGAGTTCGACTTAGATGCTTTGACGACAAAGATTAGGCCAAAGCGATTGGGAATCCAATGGGCTAATTGATAACGGACTTTATAGGGTAGCCAACTCAATAATAGGTTGATGCATTGAATGCCTTTGCGAATCCAAGAGCGATTATTCTTAATGTCGTCCTTAATTGCGGCTGGCACAGAATAGGCGGGGACATAATCAACCCAATCTATTTTGAAACCAGACTTTAATAAATCATCTCGCAACTCTTCCCAATAATAACGCCTGACATGATAGGTGCCGTCAGGAGGCATATTTGGCTGAGAGACGTATAGACTGCCATTGGGTTTGAGAACTTGTTTGGCTTCGGCTATGGTCAAATTGGGGTGATGCAAATGTTCGAGGATTTCACACAAAAAGACATAGTCGTATGTCTCTTGTTCGATTGGAAATCTTTTGGTGATATCAGCCTTGATAGTTCCATACCCAAAGCCTTTAGCTTGTTCTAGACCTGAGTCACTAATATCAATGACATCCGCTGACTTAATGCCAAGGTATCTAAGAAACTCGCCATTACCACCCGCAACATCTAATATTTTTGAATTTGGCAGAACGACGAACTTGTGTTTCAACGGCGCGTATAGACGGTCGTAATAGGCAAATTCCTGATCTTTGCCAGCCTTATGAGTCCAATAATCATTGTATAATTTTTCGGCATTCTGCATAAGTTGATATTATCCATGTTTTGACTCGAGAGTTCGAGTAAAATAATATTGTGGTTCAAGGCTTCTTTATCCTCGATTTTTTAGACCGAAATCAGGATAATACTCTTTTATTACGTGAGTGAGGATAAGGTGTTTATGATTGAATTGAGTGTGGTTTCGCCGGTTTATAATGAGGCTGATTGTTTAGAATTATTTGCGTCTGAATTAACCGACGTACTTAAGGATATGCAGATTGAGTGGGAATGGATTTGTGTTAATGATGGCTCTAGTGATAATACATTAGAGATAGCGCGCAAATTAAAACAATCTATACCACAAATGAAAATCATTAATTTATCGCGTAACTTTGGCCATCAAATAGCGGTTAAAGCGGGTGTAGATCATGTTGAAGGTCGGGCCTGTGTTATCATTGATGCTGACCTGCAAGACCCACCCAAAATCATTGCTGAGTTTTATGCCAAAATGAAAACAGGCGGGTATGACGTTGTTTATGCTGTACGCAATGAGCGTGCGGGCGAAAGCTGGTTTAAAAAGTTCACGGCTAATTTGTTTTATCGCTTGATTCAAAAAATCACCGACGTTAGCATGCCCCTGGATACGGGGGACTTTAGGATAATTTCGGCGCGCGTGATCAAAATTCTTCAATCTTTGAAAGAAAGCCGGCCTTATTTGAGGGGTCTAATTAGTTGGATGGGGTTCAAACAAACAGGCATAGTGATTAATCGTGATGCGCGCATTGCTGGCAAGACTAAGTATTCGCTGAATAAAATGCTCAAATTAGCTTGGAACGGAATTGCGCACTTTTCAACTTGGCCATTACATATGTGTACAGCTCTTGGATTATTGATTTCAACCATATCCACGGTGTGGATGGCACATGCCTTGTATGTCCGCTTTGTATTACGTGTCACGGTCCCGGGTTGGACATCCATACTTATTGCGGTTTTATTATTGGGTAGCGTGCAATTAATCACTCTTGGTATAATTGGCAGCTATTTGGGTCGTGTGTATGATGAGGTGCGCAGGCGACCATTATATTTAATTCAAGATATTGAGGGATGTGATGACAAAAGTATCAGTTGATGTAGGGCGAATTAAGAGGGAAGAGGACTTCCATGATGGTTGGGCCGAATCTATTCAAATAGATGAATTATTAGTGTCTGAATCATTCGAAATGCCTACGGCTTTAGAGAACCAGCACATTATCAAGCAAATGGGCTCTCTTAAAGGTAAGCGTATCCTTGATTTTGGTTGTGGCGCAGGTGAGGCAGCTGTGTATTTTGCAACTCAAGGAGCATATGTTTACGCTTGTGATATTTCGTCAGGTTTTTTGCAAGTCGTCAATTCTCTAGCAACCAAATTTGGGGTGACTGTGCAAACAGCTAAATGTGATTCCGCTAAGACGCCCTATGAAGATAATTATTTTGATTTTGTTTATGGTAATGGCATATTGCATCATGTGGAATTGGAGCAGACAAGCATTGAAGTGCGGCGCATACTCAAGCCGGGTGCCAAAGCTTTTTTTATAGAGCCACTGCCTTACAATCCAGCGATTAATGTGTATCGCAAAATGGCCGAAGCTGTTCGCACGGTCGATGAAACACCTTTGAGCTTCAAGCAAATGGATGCCTTCGGGAGTCGTTTTGCCAAATATGAGCACCAGGAATTTTGGCTATTCACATTATCCATTTTTTTTCATTTCTTCTTCATTAGACGTTGGCACCCCTCCAAAGTTCGTTATTGGAAACGTTTGATTGAATCCGGTCAAGAATACGCCGGCTTGATGAGGTTTTGGCAAAAATGGGATTCTCATTGCATGCGCATGCTTCCTTTTCTAAAATACCTTTGTTGGAATACGGTTATTCAAGTCAAAAAATAATGCATAATTATTGGTATTACCTCTCCGAATACATCGAAACAAATCGATACACGCTTTATCTAGCTATATTTCTGATTAGCCTAAGTCTCATTGCCAAATTCACGAAAGGAATTCAATGGCCCACAAGTAATAAGGCTTTATGGATAACCATATCTCTAGGCATTGGTTTGCGTTGTGTATGGCTAATGTATTCCAGCCACACTCCCTTGATGGAGTGGCAACCCTGGGCTACGGATTTTGATTATATCAATATCCATGCGCTTGATATGAAGCACGGCAAGTGGTTTTTGAATGCAATCGGTGAACCGATAGCTCGGAGGCCTATAGGTTATCCTTTATTCTTAGGTTTGGTCTATGCTGTTTTTGGTTCACATATAGCCGTTGCTTGGATAGCGAATCTAGTTTTGTTTATTGTGGGTATTTTGTTTTTGCACAAAATCACAGCTTTTATTTCGAATAGACAAATAGCGTGGTTGGCAGTTGTGGGCTATAGCATTTTTCCGATGTCTATTTATTCAATTAAGATGACGACGGACGAGCATTTATTCATGCCAGTTTGGCTGGCCTCAATTTATATATTATTGCGCCTGGTAAATAATAAGGCTATGCGAGGGGCTTGGATATGGTTTGGGTTGACAGCAGCCTATGCCACGATGATCAGGACACATGCGATATTCATGCCCGTTTTAGCAGCCATTATGTTTGTTATTATGCGCAAACCTTGGAAGCAAGTTGTTGGCATATTGCTTTCTTCGGTGCTGATATTGCTCTGCATTAGTGTGCCTTGGCTGATGCGTAATCAACGTGTTTTTGATGCACCGATACTTTTTGGTGCAACCAGTTGTTTTGTGTATGCGCAAGTTAATTCAAGCGCACAACCCGAAGGTTTGGGACATATCCCATTAGTGGGTGAAGAGGGTTATTCACTAGAGGTGGACCAAGCAATTAAGTCTGGGAATTCAGCTAAGGCGCACCAGGCTTGTAGTGAGGCTATGAAACAATGGATAGTGTCGCACCCAATCGAATTTGTGGACATGGGCCTTAAACGCTTATTGCTTTATATGCGCTGGGATAGGCAGGGTGTTTGGGCAACATGGCACCAATTCGCAGAGAAATCTTCTGACCCTTCACGGCCTGTTTCAGCAGAGATGAAAGAGCTCTTTGAAGAGCTTTATTATATTTATTATTATATGTTATTTTTTATGAGTATATTTGCGGTTATAGCTCTATTTGTGCATCGAAAAAGTATTTCTAAACAAAATGTGATTAATTTATTGGTTGTTTCGGGCTGTTTTTTCTTTTGGTTTTGCGAACATATGGTGATATACCCTGATCGCAAATACCGTTTTCCACTTGAAATCCTCATGCTCTTGCCG
>JBLINS010000091.1:0-6798 GCA_047639455.1 Candidatus Omnitrophota bacterium | reverse complement strand
AAATGTGGTTTTTTAACATTACATATTTCCTTATAAGAACCACTTCATGTAAGAGAATATATCATTGTTATAACATTAAAGATTGAAATGATTTACAATAAATTAACCAACATTTTACCAACATTCTGTGACCAATACGCTCGCAATGACGAGGCTAATTAGTGTTGTGACAAAGCCTGAATAACAAAGTGGATTAAGCGGAGACGGTGGTGGCTAATTGGGTTTGGAGCCAGGTTTGGAGATTCTCCAAAAGGACGTGGGCTGTGAGGAGATATTGTTTGGCGTTGTGCATGAAGCTTTGGTTTAAGACGCGCATTTGGGCTGATTCTTGAATATGGGATTTGGCCTCAGAAATACTCGTGCCTGTTCTTTGTGCTAAACGACCCACAACTTGAGGGTGTGCTGTCGTTGCTGGATTATCCAAAATTTGTTGATCAAAGATATTGATATATAAAGCCAAGGCTGTAATCACGCCGATGATTGGCATGGCCGCGAATCTAGCTCCTGCTTCCTGTTTGGAACGAGGGATTATCCAAAAACTGGCCGTTGTTCCCCAATCCTTTGCCTTGAGCTTGGGCATATCAATAGATGGCAAGACAAAAGTTTTATGGCGGGCATTGGGTTCAAATTCGTCTAATCTTTGAAAAAATTCAGTCTCTGATAATTTAATGAACTTGCCACCTAGCTTTGCGACCAGCCTATCCACAGATTCTAAAGCCTCCATATAGGGCGCATTGTCTTCATATACCCAAATAATATCTTGTATTTGATAATCGCTCTGTCTCGCCATGATGACGGCCAATGCTGATTGGATGAATTTACCGTCGTCACTTTGTGCAATTACCGAAGTCTGGATAGGCGTGGGTAAAGAACTTTCTAGTCTAAGGCGATTACGTTCATAGCGATGCGCTTCGGTGGGCTTGGGGTATTGAATGTTTCTGACTCTATTATTTGAACCAATAAAAGATATGGCTCCTGAATTAACCTCAACCAAAAAAGCGTCTGCGTTTTGAGCATAGGCAAATCTTGCGGCCTTAGGCGTTAAGGGGTTATGCGCTAAACGAATCAATTCGAGTTCAGTCGCATCCTGCGTGTTCCTCGTATTCCCGATGTCCAAGGCTAGCTGAGCTGCGCCCGTAATTAAAGACGGCAATGCTAATTGAGCGGACATCCGCGGTGGAGTTGGCTCGTCATCAGGACTGGCTAGCTTGCCTTGTCGCCTAGATTCGCTTATGAGCTCCTTGCGGAGCTTGATGGCGGCTACAAAATCGGGCTTGCCCTCAACAATTTTAATTAAATATTTAAGAGACGCAACGAGGTCTCTGTGGCCCGCACCCGCACCGCTCTTCCTTGCCTTCCGCATTGCTTTAATTTCACGTTCCATTTTTACCGTTATGCCGGCAAGGCTCAATCCAGCCGTGTCGTAGAAAGTTTTTCCATCGAGACTGTAATGAAAGCGAATAGTTTCAAAATGTTTGACATTAGCTCGATTACCTTTTGTAAAGAGCTGCATTATTTCCTTTTCTAAATCAGCAATTCTTTTAAGCAATGGATTTATGGGAGCTTTTGGCTCTAAGTTTTTTTCTTCACCTTCTTCTGCGAAACTAAAGGCGTTGGCAAATAATCTAGCTTTCGCGGTGGACGATTGACCATAAGCTTTAAATATAGTTTTTGAAGCAGCTCTAATAAAGGCGGCTTTATCCTCAAGTAAGAGGACATTATCTTTATTTGTAGACATGAAAGTAGCAATATCTTTGATTAGTATCGGGAACTTCCCACCTTTAATTCCGGCTGATTTTAAGGCTGCCTTTAATTGGTCGGGATTGGCTTCGTATACTGACGGCGGCGCTTCGGTTTCAACTTTTTCTGATTCTTCAGACTTAGTTGCCCCGTCATTATCTTCGCTTCCTTTAGCCGTGGCTATATTACCTAAAACGACATCAGAGTTTTCTGCAAACTTAATTTCTTTTTGCCTCTGAACCAAGATGTCTTGCAAAGCATCTTTTTTAGATGCAACGGACTGGAGCAAGCCTAATTGCTGTTCATTGTCCGGCTCCATGTATTGTTCAGATTCTTCGAGCAATTCTTCAATGGCAGCATTCTCAAGCAATATCGCATCAATGTCGTCTTCACTATCCAAAGGCGCCTGACTCGCCTTTTGAGAACGCCAATCCGCCCTATTAACTAACATCTTAAACTTTTGAACAGGCGTTAGAGATTCAAAATTCCTAGACTCCTCGAGTAATGATATCTGCGTATGCGCCTCATCCAAAGCCCCTGATCCAAGGGCCTTTGCTATGCGTTCCAATATACGTTTGACCGGCAATTCTTTTCTTGCCATACGGGTTGGGGTATCTAATGTTTTTTTTGGGTTGATTTGTTGCTCAATTGCGATTAATTGCTTAATTGCGGTCTTTATAGCTGCATCACTTCTAATATTGTCAGCCACAGCATGCGCAGCTTTAGTTGCCGCGCGCCCCGCTTTAGTTATCGCCAATTGTTCATAGTGACCAAGAGTCGCTGGCAAAAATCCACTGGTATGAGACACAACTAATTTAATAAAGCTACCGAACCAATACTCATTCAATAACTTTACTTGAGCCTGTCTTTTATTAATTCCTCTCACGTACAAGGCTGTGATTTCTTTGATTTTTGCATTCCTTGCTTGTGTTAGAGAATTGCTTGGTTTTTTAGGCGTTGGGGAGATTGTCAATACTCCACCTTCCTCTGAGAATTTAAAAGATTCAGCGAATAGTGTGGCTTTTGAAATGGCATCTATGCGATAAGGTTTGAATATAGTTGTCGCAGCCGCCTGGATGAAGGCGCTTTTATTCTCAAGCATGTCGGCATTATCTCTATTTGTGACCATAAAAGCCGCAATGGCTTTAAGCAGAATAGGAAGCTTCCCAGATTTAATTCCGGCTAGGTTTAAGGCTGCCCTTAATTGACCCTCATCGGCTTCGTATGCCGACGGTGGGGTTTGTAGTTTGGATTCTTCCGGATTAACAGGCTCTTCAAGTTCTGCGGTGTCCGTTGTACCACTAGATTCTACGCCTATATCAACTGCAGGCACATCGTCTGACAGGAGTTCAACATTGTCTCCAGCACGAATTTGTCTTTTCTTCTCGACTAATATAACTTCAAAGGTGTCGATTTTGGATGTAATGGATTCGAGCAATGCTAATTGATGTGTATTATTGATCTCCATATATACCTCAGACTCTGCGAGCATTTCTTTGATTTGGGCATACTCAACTAACATTGCATCAATAGCATCTTCACCATCTAAAGCTGCCTTATTAGCATTTTGATAACGCCAATTGGCTCTATGAATTAGCGTCTTGAATTTTTGAACAGGTGTTAAACCTTTGTAATACCTGCTCAACTCGAGTGATTTTAAATCGGCATCAGCCTCGTCCAAAGACCCTAATTTGAGGGTTTTTGCTATGCGTTCCAATATTCGTTTAACGGGTAATCGATTTCTTTTATCGCCCGCCATACGTGGGGGCATTGATTCCGCCTCAACGAATTGTGTGGTTCTAAGAATCTGCAATGCAATCTGAGCGGCGGCAATGCCTCGATTTTGTTTAATGAAGCTTGTCAATCTTGAGGCAGCCCTCCCGCCTGGGGCAGCCGCTAGAGCCATGGAGATAGTGTCTCTAATGGTTGTTTGAAGAGATGCTAATAGACTTTGTTCGTATCGGGCATGATTTGTTTCATATTTTATATGCGGAGTTAGGATAATATAGGAATAGCCGTTTTTTTTGAGCAGATCCATTATGTGTTCCGTGTGATAGCCTCCGGCTATGAGAAAAGCTATGGATTGATTAGTGTCCTTCAAGGTTTGTTTGGCATTTTGGATAAAGCTCAAATCTCTTTGATTGACGAGGTTATAAAAACGAATGATCTTAGCTTGTGTTTTCTCTAATATATCGTTATGAAGCACGATGTCGTCATAATAACCTAATTGTGATAAATTCTGATTTATGAATGCCTGCCAGGTTATTGGGCGCATTATAGGACTCAGTTCTTTGAGAAGATTGAATTCATGTGAGTTCAGTTGAATCATATAAGCCTTTTGTAGCAATCCGACATAAATATCAATTGCACGCAGCGTCTGGCGTCGGGTGCTTTGCAAATAGTGATTATAAATGGCTGCATCTAATTCATTCACTTCCGTCAATAGAAGTTCAAAATCAAGGTGTTCAATATCTAGAGCAGTCTTAGATTCATTGACTTGAAGACGAATTAAGTTTTGAATTTGGGGTTTGGATCCGACTTCTAAACCAATAGACTGGGCTAGGTGAATCGTATTAAAAGTGTCATTATTAGCCAATTGATTATGATTGTTGGCGGCTTTGGAATTTTCATAAGCCAATAATTCTTTTGGATAATATTTGTTTTTAATTCTTTGAATAGAAGTGCTGATTTTTCTCAAAAACGACAAGGCCTCTTTTCTTTCATCCTTGAGATCGATATAAGCTTCAATATTTTGGTCATAAAGTTCGTTGTTTTCAATGCCAACAATACGCATGGAATGCCCTTTGGACAGATTTAGGTATTCGTGGCCAGATATTAGACCTTCGAGCAAAAGTCTTTTGGCTCCGATAGCCATGTCCTCGTTAGATACAAGCTTCCTAATTTGACCTAATGAGGCATCACCTTCGCCACCTTCGGATAAAACCAGGGGGATATCGTATTGTGACATGAGGTTATCCATGGCATTAGCTATATTCTCTTGCGCGCTTAAATTGGAATGCGCATCTTGAATATGAATGATGAGCTTATTGTTTGAACCCTGATGAATGGCTTTAAGGCTGCTATATTCGGAGGGAATCTTTAAACTGAATGGATTCTGGATAATGCTTTGCGTAGCTATTGGAGAGGTGCCTACTATTGACGTGGTCGGACTCATCACGGACACATCACTTTGCGGCATCGCATAAGTCATTTGCATTGATCCAAAGGCAATCAAAACAAATCCGGCTATGGTCTTTAATGTCATATTTAAGGTGCTCTTATTACGCATTCTGGCGAGGTCTCATTCTCTATTATTAGCTTCTCAGTATTGCTTATTCAACTCAGGTTATGATTAATTGGCTCAATCTGAGGGCCAATTGAGATCAATGATTAACTTTTAAATATTGCTTTAAGTATGGATTATCTGGAGCCAAATATCAAGGTAAGCAACTGAATTATATACACTTATGATAAATATTTTTTATAGGAATTACTAATACATGGTTAGGATTGATAGGGATTATTGAGTTATTGTGACTCAACTCAAAAAGCATTCTGGGGGATCCTCACGTCGCTACGCTCCTCAGGATGACATTGTTCGTTTGGGATGACGTTGTTCGTTTGGGATGACGTTGTTCGTTTGGGATGACGTTGTTCGTTTGGGATGACGTTTTTAGGTGCGCAAGTTGGGTGCATTAGAAGAATTTGGGTTCGGTGCCTTGGTGGAGTCTTTTGAGGTTGCTGCGGTGGGTCCAAGTGATGAATAGGGCCACTAAAAAAGCTAAGGCGCAATGCCAAGCATTGTCTAGAAAGAGGATGGAGCTCAAGAAGAATACCCATGCCGAAACAATAGAGGCCACAGACATAATACGCGTTAGGCGTAAAAGGATGGCCCACACGATAAATGCAAAGCCAAATGGGATGGGAAAAACGGCTAAGCCAACGCCAGCTGAAGTTGCCACTCCCTTCCCGCCCTTAAACTTGAGATATGGCGAAAACACATGCCCCAATATGGCGCATAAACCGACTACAAAAGCGGCTGTGTCCCTGCTGGAAGAAAGGCAGGCCATAGTGGGTGATGTCAATACGGCGACTGCAAGCCAACCTTTGAATATATCAAAAGCCAAAACGGCCCAACCTGTTTTCTTGTCAATAGACCTAAAAACATTTGTGGCGCCGGGATTACCGCTGCCTATTTGGCGAATGTCTTTTTTGTGAATTATGCGAACTAAAATATAAGAACTGGGGATGCCCCCAATCATAAAAGCAATTAATATTAAAGTGCTAAATAGCATGAATTACTCCCAAAGTTGTCATTTGTGCGTTACTGATCTTTTTGTGCTTTGAAGCGTTGACCAGGCCAATGCAGCGTAATGCAATAATGATAAAGCAATCAAACCGGTTGTGATTACTTGAACCACTGCGAGTGAAGTCGATTGAATGCCAAACAAATGCATGACAATCAAAGACATTAGGAAAAAGGCAGTATATTTACCCGTGCGATTGGGTTTAATCAAAAATCTTTTTGTCTTGTAAAAACCAATTGAAAGTGTGAGCGCCAATAGAACATCTCGAAACAAAACAATACAAAAAAACCAAATCGGAATAGCCAAATTACTTCCGATTCCACTTAAAAAGGTCAAGCCAATCAATGCAGTCCAGGTCAATAATTTATCAGCTAGCGGGTCTATGATAGAGCCTAAATAGCTCTGTTGATGATTTCGTCGAGCCAACCAACCATCAAGCACGTCAGTAAGACAGGCGAAGATAAATATGACTGTAGCTAGATTGTGAAAAAAAGGCAGCGACCGCGTACCAGCCTCTAGGAATATGAGGAAAGGTATGATTAAGACGATTCTTAAGGAAGTTAATTTATTCGGTAGGGTCACTTTCGAATATCCTATCAATTCGGCCCATGCGTGTTAGGGGCCACCAGCGCACAAATGCCTTACCTACCATATATTTCTTAGGGACAAAGCCCCAATAACGACTGTCGCGCGAACTCAAGCTATTATCGCCTAATACAAAGTACGAATTCTCAGGGACTTTGACTGGCCG
>JBLINS010000090.1:0-6817 GCA_047639455.1 Candidatus Omnitrophota bacterium | reverse complement strand
ATTTGCCTTGGCCAAATGATCCTTGAGCTGCAGGTTCTCCACTTCGACACTAGCAACTTTGTCATTAAGGCGCTTGATATCACCACTCATTTGTTGTCTATAGTCATCGAATGCTTTTACTGAAGTTCGGACTTGATTGAGAATGATATTTTTTTCATTATCAAATTGTTGTCGTGCAGCTTTTAAAGCGGCATTTTCACCTTCAAATCTACTCTTGTCTTGGATTGCTGCTTCATACTTTTCATGACTTATGCCAGTTGAAACTGAATTCTTATGGGCTGCTTGATTATCGGTAGAGAATTGTATGTTTTTTTGTTTTAGCATTTCGACAGATTGGTAAAAATAAACGCCAATGCCAACAGCTGCAACCAAAACTATAACGGCCAAAAATTCAAATATTCCTCTTGTGCGAAACCCATAATTATTCATATCTGCTACCTCTCATTAAAGCTTGGAATCTTATAGACCCAAATATTCTTTATCTGATTTAATTGATTCAACTTTTGCTTTATCTAAGCTCATATTTTCATTGCCTTTAACTACGTGTGGAGTTAAGAAAATAACGATTTCCGTGTCCTCAAGGGACTTGGAATCATTTCTAAAAAATTTACCAAAAAATGGCAAGTCCATCAAGCCTGGAACACCACTATTATTATTTGTATTAACCAGTTGCTTCAGACCACCGAGTATCACTGTATGTCCATCGTGAACTAAAATAGTAGTTTCAACGAATGTTGTATTAATCTGAGGAATCTCGGCTGCTTGGGGTGTCGTGATTGTTTTTGTTTGCGAAGAAATTTCGGGTCTAATCTTTATCAGGACAGTTCCATCCTCATTAATAGTAGGCAAAACATTTAGCTTAATGCCAACATCAATGAAGTTAATTTCTTCTGAAACAGTAGCTGTATCACCAGTACCTGTGGTTGTAGATGTGACATAAGGAATGGTGTCGCCAATATGGATTTGAGCTTCTTCGTTATTAGTAACCATTAACCTAGGCGTCGCAATTGTCTTAGTATCAATGACCTGTTCTAGGGCATTAATTTTGAATTGCAATAAACTAGCATCCGATAAACCGTAAGTCAAAGCAGCTAAAGTGCCGACTGAAGAAACGCTAGTTGCAATTGGAAAGGTGCTTCCCAAATTAAAATCTCGCGCAGTTCCACTACCAGAACGACCAAAAGGATTGCTCCATTCGATACCATAATCGTATTTTGGATTAAGTAGAATTTTTAAAATTCTAACTTCCAACAAGACTGCCTTGGTAGGTTTATCAAGTTTTTTTATTAGCTTCCAAACTTCCCTAATTGTTTCTTGAGATGCGGTTACTAGAAGTTGGTTAGATCTTGCATCTGCTTGGACAGATCCTAATGCCTTAGCATCCAACCTTGTTTTTAATTGAGCAGCCAAATCTTCTGCTTTAGCATGCATTAATTGATAGACTTCTGAAGAGCGCGGCTTATCAATTTTTTGGATTGAATCCAAAATTGTGACGAGATTGTCAGGCGTATCAATGATGACAACAGACCCAGAATCTTCATCAATGACTATTTTGCCCAAATTACTCTTAAGACTATCTAGAGCAGCTAATACGTAGCCAGGCTTAGCATATTTTAGAGAGACAATTTTGACTTCTGTAACATCGCTGTATTTTTTTCCATATGTGCTAAGGAACTCTTCAGCAGTCATCACATAAACAATGTCGCCAACTGAATGATACGCCAGGTGATTAGTCTTAAGCACGACATCAAGTGCATCAGCAATAGTCACATCTTTCATCACAAGCGTGACTCTTCCAGCTATTCGATTATCCATCGCTAAGTTAAAATCACCTTTGAGCGATAGAAACTTCAATACATCAACAATATCCATATCACGCAAATCCAGTGATATTTTCTTATGCAATGATTGCTGCAAGGAATTCTTAGCCAAACTATTCGCAGACGGAACCTGGGTAATAGCGGGTGCCTCAGCTAAAGCATTACTTGCACAGAAAATAGTTAAAAGACTAGCAAACCCTATAAGTAGGATATGCGAACTGCGATGATTTATTTTTTTATTCGAGTTCAACGGATGTACCCCCAATTTTCACTCTAACTTTATTTCCGATAACTTCTTCCAATTCCAGACCCTCAACCACTTGGTCATATGGGAGGAGAAATGTCATTTTGGTTCGGACGTTTTCTACCATAACAAAAGTATCACTACGATTTGAAGATTCAGAGATACCAACTAACTTGTAACTAGACGCAGGGTTATAAACAGCGGTAGCAGAATTAAGTGGGCTCGAATCATTTAACTCAACAGGCAAAAATACATTACGATTGGTTAAGCCTGGTTCAACTGTCGATTGTGCGTTCGCATCAACAGACAATGAATTCGTTGTTTGGCTAGCTGATACACTTTGGCGTTCAGCAGCTAAAAAATAGTTATTGATATTAGCTAATTTAAAAAGCGACACGGTAGTAGAAAGAATCAAATTTCCCGCGGCAATTAAAGCTACAGCTGTCAAAATAAGTGTTACGTTTTTGAACAGCTTGAATTCGCTTAAATTCATGCGTGGTGTTGATGAACCTTTGTCGGAACTGCTATCAGGTACAGTCATATTTTTCCATCTTGGTTATAAGAGCATTTGTTCGTAGGGACACTACCCCCTTATTTTTTTGTGTTATAAGAATATAACATGCTAGAAAAGTTTTGTAAATAAAAACTATACTTAACTATGGTTTTGGTAGGGATCACTAATTATGAGTTAGTTTTGATAACTTAGATGTTAATTTGGATATTTTGGATAAGCTGAATGATATTAAGAAAAAGGAATGCATACCATGAAAAAGGCGCTACTAGACCAATCTAAGTATTTGGTCGCTATTACGTATTTGGCTCTGTGCGCTAAATGGAAATAAGATTTTATCTAAACGCCACTATATATATAGGAAGACACATGCCCAGTTTATTTGTATGAAATGCGAATATTAATATTTGTCTGATGAATGACTATTTTAGAAACACAATATCCTGTGGTTTGATAAAAAGTTGCCTACAAAGTATAGTGCGTATATACGTATACTAGCTATACATAATTATGGAGATTATTAATTATGAAAGTACATTATTGTAAGTACAATACTAATATTTATAACTACCATTAATCCAACGACAACCCAGATATTCTTATTCTTCTTTTTCTCTTCAGCCATAGCTAACTCTCCAAACTAGATTCATCCAAAAGACGCAATTTCCAAAAATATTCTAATTCGCTCAGATTAACACCTAAGCTTTGTTTCATCAAAGAATCAATTTGAGATGTTTTGCCAGCGCTTTGGGCGACTAAGTCCAGTACGCGCTCAATGCCATACTCTGAAATCATATACGTCACCACACTATAGGCTTTGAGATATGCCCAGCGATTTTTGTTTTTAATAAAATGATTTAGCTCGAATAATGATGGTGTATTTAGCCAAAATTCATAATCTGCTAAAAAATCCCTAAGCGATGCACCTAGAGAACGCTTCTCAACCCATTGAGCAATGCCCTCATTCAACCATGGTGATAAAGATTGCTGCGTTCTCCAAAATAAAAAGGCATGTGCTAACTCATGCTTAATAATTCCTTCAATTTTGCCACTCTCATCACTTTTGTGAGGAAAAGGCAGCCTAATCTTTCCATCGTATAAACCAATAACATGACTAGGTAAACCATAAGAAGAATGAAAGTCATCTTCTGAATAAAAAATAACTGTTAAAGTCACAGGTAAAGACATGGATAGTCTATACGCCACATCGCGGTACATTCGCTCTAATAAGCTTAATAAATCTTTATCTAGATATTTTTTACGCTCACCCTCATGAAAAAGAATTTTAAAATGCTCTGACTGCAATGAGCTGAGTGTGATTTCTTTTTCCATATTTTCTATGCGTTGTTGCATTATGGCCACTTGTTCATTCTTGGGTCCAAGCCTTGCAGCCTGATCAAAAAAATAGCGCCCTAAAATAACTTCTTGGACCGTCCACGCATAATTAGCTGCTTTAAGCCAACCGACCAAGCTCTGATCATCAACCAAAACGGCTTTTTGATAATAGTTCAGCGCATCTGCAATTTTTCCCTCTAAGCCCTTTTTTTCTGCAATTTTAAAAAGGCATACACCATGCAGCCGTATGTACTGCTCATCATCGGGCTTAACGTTTAAACTTCTTTTAATATACTGCAAAGCTTCAATCAGACGGCCCGCATCCATTAACGCCACAGCCTTTTCATAGTACACTCCACTCAAATTACGTGAAATTGTAGGATGATTATTGCTATAAACCAAAGCTTTGAGCAGATCTGATTCGGCACCACTTAAATCTGATACTGACATTTTTTGAACAGCAGTTTCATTTAATTGGTTTGCTTTGATGGAATATTTCTTTGATGCTTTGTTCGAGAATGTGTCTGAAAATGTATCTCGAGCAGCCCAGACGGGATTGGGATTGAATAAGTATAAAACTAGTAAAAAAAATGCTGTGCGAGACCAGCTATTCCAAATAGCTATTGGCCTAAGTGTGGGCGAGCTTTGGCTCTTGTCGCATAACATATGTTTTTTTGTTCTGAGATTCATAATAAATTCTCATAATCATCTCAGCTAATAAGCCTATCAAAATCAATTGCAAAGCAATCAATTGCAAAAGAATGAATAAATAAAACAACGGATTACCAGTTAAGGTGCGTGCCTGAATGACTTTGAGAGCAAAAGCAGCTATTAATGATATGAACCCTAAAAATGATGCACCAATACCAATACTGCCAAACATCTGTATAGGACTAGCTGAATAACTTAATAAAAATTTGACTGTGAATAAGTCTAATATGACTCTAAAAATACGTGACATGCCGTATTTAGACTTGCCATATTTGCGGGCATGGTGACTGACCGGGATCTCTAATAAACGAATTCCTTTCCAACTGGCCAAAGCCGGGATAAAACGATGCATTTCGCCATAGAGTTGCAAGCCAACCACAACATCTCTTCGATATGCCTTCAGCGTACAGCCAGAATCACGTATATGCACACCTGTCACAGTTGAAATAATACGATTGGCTATTAGGGATGGAAAATTACGAATCCATGAATCTTGACGATTTTTTCGCCAGCCAGTAACCAAATCATAACCGGATTCTATTTTTTCAATTAAACTTGGAATATCCTTAGGGTCGTTTTGCATATCAGCGTCCAAAGTCACAATAATTTCGCCTTTTGCGTGATCAAATCCAGCCAATAAGGCCGCCGTTTGACCAAAATTCCGTCTTAAGTATATTGGTCGTATTGAGCTATCAGCTTTTGCCATATCGCGAACAATGGTAGCTGTATTATCCGAACTACCATCATCTACATATAAACATTCATAAGGTCTCGCCATCTTCTTCAAGACACTGTGCAAGTTCTTATTTAGAAGCTCTACGCTCTCTTCTTCGTTATATATGGGAACAACAATAGAAATTTCGATTTTTGATTGGCTCATGGTGAGGTTAATTTAACACAATGCCTAAAAACGAGGAAATAGTTTCTTCGTAGTGCAACTCATGTATAAAACAGGCTTAGAATAACATCGATATCGAGCAAGCTTTGTCAAAAGCGGGAGGAAAAGTATAAAAAGTAGTGAGCAATATCACTAGAATGAATATGGGTTCTATGAACTGCTTGTAGCGGCATTTCTGTGAAAGCAAAAGTCTAATTTTATTAATTCCATACGCTGCTATTAAACAAATTGCAGGATAGGCTGGGTAAAAATAACGATGCTCCTTATTCCCTACTGCGAACAAATCACCAAAATCGGCCAAGTACACAAAGAAAACCAAAACCCATAACCACAAATAGACAAGCGTTTGTGATTCTTTATCATTCAAAGTCCCAGCAAAACGTCGGTAAGCTTGTCGCCACATCGCAAAAGCAAAAATAAATAGTGGGCAAAGCACAATCACTCCTAAAGAAAATAAAATGATTGGGTGTGGTCGATTAGATAATGCCGTGAACCACCCAGTCATGTCGCCAATATTTGAGCTCCCCATACCAGGCATATGCAATGGGTCTCCATACATAGCATGTACCTTAAAAAACCAAAAACCAGACACGGAGAACAGGCCGATCAAAAACACCCACATCGAGGGATCAAGCGTGGCTAATATAACGGGTTTGATGCTCTTCAGACCATTTGTTTTTCGACCCCCTGTCTCTTCCCAGCGACAAAAAAAACAATATAAAAAAACAATGCAAAGAATAAGACCCATTTTTTGATTTGTTAATACAGCCAGGCCACCGACAGCTCCGGACATCCAAGCTACCCATAAATGTTTGCGTGCATTAAACCCCTTAAAAATAAGCAATGCGAGTGTCACAAAAACTACTGCCACATCCTCACTCAATAACCGATGCACTAACCAAATGGATACGGGGTTAACTGCCATGATTAGGCTCGCATACAAACCAATCCGTTTATCATTAAAAAGCAACCACCCCATTAAACAAATCAAGGCGATAATTAATAAATTGGCGCTAAAGGGGATGATAGCTACCCAAAATTGGGCTTGCAATATCTTGGGGGGCTTGAGCATTAGAACTGCTTTGCCCAAATTAGTAGAACAAACAACATAGGGTTGATTAGGGCTTGCAAGAAGACGGTGAGCCCACATTATGACATATGGAAACAAAGGAGCTCGCATATGCAAAGGTTCATCATAATAACCGTGATTCACATTCGCCAAAATATTTAACAAATCACCTGGTTGGCCTAAGTTTCCATGGCTGACTACGGTCAATACAATGGAGGGCTCTTTTTGC
>JBLINS010000089.1:0-7077 GCA_047639455.1 Candidatus Omnitrophota bacterium | reverse complement strand
GCTTGTATTTCTTTGGCTTTTTGACTGACATAACTACTAAAGAAAGTGAATTTGTTTTGGTCTATGGATTTGATTAATACAATTCGCGACGATGGCCTACCCAATTTGCTCGCTGTAGCTAAATTAGCGGCATCTGGTGTTGGCAAACCCTTTTTAACTGCAAGATCAAACCATTGTCTAAAAAGATCCATAGGCTCTTCGCTAAGATCTTTTTTATCTAAAGAAGCCAAGTGATATTGTCTATGCGTGCTTTGTAATTTTTGATTGATATTCATATTAGCGGGATAATTGTTGGCAATTAGCGGGTTTGATTTGGTCGATTTTGGCCGCCATAATAAAGTCATTTTCCGACAAACCGCCAATAGAATGTGTTGATAAGTCTATTTGCAGCATTTTGTATTGAGTGATATGAATATTTGGGTGGTGATTCTCATTATCTGCAATTTGAGCGATTTTGTTGACCAACTCGACTGCATCCGCAAAGCTCTGCATCTCAAACATAGTGCTAATCACACGATGATCTTCATAATCCGACCAACCTACCAATGCACCTACATAACGATGCACTTCTTCAGCGGTATACGGCAGTGTGCCTTTAGTGCAAGGCTTGCAACTCTTAGTCAACCAGTCCATGAATTGAATTCTAACATGAATTCGATCAATTCATTAAGCAGCACACAATTATGCGGCTATAGACGACATTCTCGCACTAACTCTTAAGGCTTGAATTAACTTATTTACATCCACACGCATATTCAAAGCCTTGAAGGCGAATTTTTGGATCGTGGCCTGTGAAGCCTGGCCTAGAATAATATCCCGTGCATCTGCTTGCGAAATAGAACTCACCTGAGCCAATACAGCCCAAGCATCCAATATCGCCTGTGGTATAGATTGATCCAAGTCTAAGCGCGCTATTTCAATAGCCAATAAAGCGGCAGCGCGTATATTGGGTATGCTACGTGTGCCAAAGCGACCTTGATACGTATTGCTCTGACTACTCAAAACGTCTGCGTCCAAAACATCACTCAAAAACCCACGTCTAGCTTGCGCCAAACTCTCAGGGATTTCATCCAAGAACAAGCCATCAGGCGCTATTTGTGCCAATTGACTAGCTAATGCAGGATTACTATTTTCTTGGTCGATTAAGAAGTGTACATTCTTATCTTTGCGCGCAATGCCAAGCAATGTTTGAACTTCACTCTTCAGAAAAGCTTTCACTGCCTCTTCGCGACGCTCCACACCCCTCAAATTCTTCTGCGTATTGACCGTTAATGTCAAAATAACAGGTTCGGTCACTTTAGACTCCAATGCCGCCAAATAACGCTCAACTTGATCGGTTTGACTTCCAAGTGCATCCAAAACCCCCATAACAGTCTTAGGCGCCTCACCTTCGACAGCCTCATCAAAGGTATTGGTGGGTGATTCTGCATAAGTGAATGTGGCCGTCTCGTCAGAAACTCCAGTTGAAGCAACTTGAGCAACTACATAAGCTCCGGCACTATCAGTATCCGCAGTAGTTGTGGCTACAGCCACGTCGTCACCGCGCACGCCGCTCACAGCAGCACGCTTAACTGTTGCGGTGAATCTAATAGCCTCGTTGGGCAATGACGCCAAAGTCAATCGCTCATTAGGGAGAGTTAATTCGCTTGGGGCAATGACCAAGGCATCAGTTCCGGCAAGTCTCGCTGCTTCCTCATAAACCTTGATAATATCTGGATGGCCAAAGGTCTCTGTTTCAAGTTCTTCTTTGAGTATGTCCATTTCTGTAACTATCGCAGCTCTTCGAATGGCTTCTTTGGCGCCAACTTCACCATCCGGAACTAAATCTAAAAGAGTTAGGGCCAAGGCCACATTATTGGGAATAACATTGTATTTTTGAAAAGTTAAGGCGCCAAATGTGATGCCTTGATGCACATTATTCTCGTCATACAAATCTTCAACGGCAACCGGTGAGATATTGGGTGTTTGAAAACCCAAATCGTCAAAAATATGACCCACGAGACCTTTGATGCGAGTCTTGTCTAGGTTGACCGCCTCTAATTGGCCATCAATCATCTCAGTATTAACAAAGCCTTCTATATTCACAATGGCAATATTAGCGGCTTTTTGCAAAGCTTTTCTAAAATCAGCAGCTTTTAAGTACGTGCCATCCTTTTTTGTTGCTCGAATCACAGCAGCAACTTGATGATACAAGTTTGTTCGGTCTGTCCTCTGCCAAGTGCTTAAATCATTTTCTTCTTTGAAATTAAAATCAACTTTACCCTTATCTGCATCTGGCAATTGAGCCTTTAAATCAGTGAAGTAATCCAATAAATCGCCACCCGCATGATGCGACTTAAATTCTTCAACAATAGCATTCTCGCTAGGCTCCTCAGGAAAATCAACCTCACGTCTTATATACTTAAATGCGGCTTGAACACTTTCAATATCCTTGAATTCAGCCAAAGCTCCAATACCTGACGTAGTTGTTGTTCCATTACAAGAAAAACACGCGGCTTCACTACCACCAACAGCCCGCTTAACGCCCGTCTTCTCAGGGCTTAATTTTAATAAACTTAAAAAGAAAGCGTGAAAGAATGGTACTGGAGCTTCTGGCGTGCTAATACCACTACCGCCTTGATAAATAATATGGATGCCTCTTTTAAGCGCCTTAAGACCAAAGACCTGCTTAAACCAATAACTAACCTTCACCAAGCCAAACTTAGGAAAGTCGGCCTTTGTGTCAAAACCCTCGACAATTAAGTCTGGCCCATCATCCGAAGCGAGAAATTCTTCTAGCGTTCCAACTGGGTGCAAATCTTTGAATTTTTCGTAAGCCAATGCATGATCTGGATCAAGTAAATGTATCGTGGCGCCATCTTTGGCTATATTAAACGCTTTTTGCGGGCTGCGATTAGATCCATGAATTTCTATGCCCAAATAACGCAATGCGCTCGCGACTTGCCGATTAATAACACCCACACCCGCATGCAAAGCCACTTTACGTGGTAAAACTAAGTACGAAGTTCGGCCTACGCCATTGCGAATCTCGTAGGTTGTTTCCACCATAGCCGTGTCTTTTGATTTATCAAAACCTGCCTTCGTAATATGATATCGCATTTGAAATAGAGCTTTGTTCTTACCCCTCAAGAAGCGCGTGCCTGACAAGAATTTTTTCTTAAAGGGTTGCTTACTCACAAAAGGGTTATTCGGATCTTTTTTATAGTCATCACCCTGCCCATTTAAAAAATAACGTGCATTTTGTCCTGAAGCGTCCACCCACTCAGTTAAATAGCCATTTTTTTGCACCCTTATGTGCAAATATTCTAGTATGGACTCATAATAAGATTCTTTAGCCACTTCGCTTTTTGAGCGCGCGGAAAACGGCATGGTCTGCAATGTTTGTCGTTCGGTCACATCTCTAATCAGAGCAATGGGCTTTTTGACTAAATTGCCGGCTTTATTTTCTACCTCTTTAATTAAAATTAGGAATCTTTCATTGTTGTTCGGAGCCTCATCACGAAATTTGGCTCTCAGCACTTTATTGTGATTACCGTTAATCACAGCAATTTCGAGCCCTTCAGACAATTGTGTACGGCTTATGATGGCAAACTTACCAACCTTAGCGGGTTTGGTAGGCTTCTTATCTCCCGAGCTAATTTGAGCCATACGACTAACTCTAGGTATGCCACGGCTTTCTAAGAGTTCTAAGCTACGACGGCTCACAGCGACATAAACGGGTCTTTGGACTGTTTGTGTAGCCAAAAGATCAAAGCCATTTGTGGCAAAGGGTCTTTTATGCACTTTGGTTGAATTGGATTGCGCCAAATCAATTTGACTATCTTGAAACTCTAATTGGCTCTCTACAAATTCATCATCAACACCGTTGAGCAATATGGATTCGTATTGATTATGGTCTGTTTCAGCCGTCACGGTAGGGGTTAATACAATATAGGATGTGCCTTCTTGGCGCCATAATTGTGTTAAGTTTTGCGTATGGTATCCACCGGATATAAGAAAAGCTGCTTTTTGTTTTTGAGCCTCCATAATTGCTTTGGAATTCTTAACAAAGGCAGAATCTCTTTGCGACACTATGCTATAGAATTCATGCAACATAGCTTCAGTATCATCCAAAATTGCATCATAAACGATCCAATTGGCATGAAAGTCGTTCTCAGCTAAGACCCGGTTCAAATAAGCTTGCCAAGATAGGGTGCGAAAATAACGTTGAGACACGCGTAATTCTTTATATTCATGTGCACTCATTTGACTTTGATAAGCCTTTGTTAAGAGCAATAAATGTCGGTCAAGAGCTCTTAATGTTTTAGCATCTTTGTCTTCAAGTAAGTTTTGATAAAGTTCTTTTTCGAGCAAACCAAATTCATCTAACAAAACATCCATTTTTAATTGCGCAAATTCATCCAAATTATCGCGATAAAGCAAAAAGGCAGATCCCTCGCTTAAGCCCAAACCATGTCGTTCAGCCATAGCGAATAAACGCTGCATTAATGCACTCTGCATTATAGGTGTGTCACTTACGTCTGAAATTGCTTTGAATAAAGCTTTGGCGGCTTTAGCCTCACCAGTTTGACTCAGTGATTTGAATAAATTCATTTGATCTTCACGCACGGCATTTAAGTCCAATTGTGCTTGTTTTAATTCTAAAGCTTGGTATTTGGAGATTTGGGGGTATTGCCCTTCAATATCAAGTTCGGCGTAACCTGCTAATTCTAATAGTAAGCGATTATTTTGCATAAAGCCGTCGCCGTTCACCGCATTAATGCGTGTGTCATAATTCAAAAGATTAGCAGGATACATTTTGGACTTAAGGCGATCCACAGCGATTTGAGCTTGACGTAAATAAGCCAAAGCTTCTGCTCGCACACCGATGATGTCGCGATAGGACAATAAATTTTCGTCATAGAGGGCTGTGTCTTCCATGCCTATAATTTTCATGGGAATGGTGGTAGTTAGGTTCAAAAACTCTTCGCCGGACACAATGCCATCATAAAGGAGTTGTTTAGCTATTTTTTTCCATTCCTTTAAAGGGGTTGCGTCTCGAACCGCATCTAAAGTGACGTCGCCCTCGCCACCTTCAAGAAGGACTAGCGGGATATCATAATGTTGCATAATATATTCTAAGGTCTTGGCTAAGTTTTGCTGACCGCTCAAATTAGAATGTGCGTCTTGGATATGAATCACCAAACGGCCGTTATCACCCTTAAAATACTCTTTGAGTTGGACGTTTTGGAGTGGGATATCCAATTGTTCAGGAAAATCAATTATTTGGCTAATAGACCCCATCTTATTTATAGAAGGTGCTTGGGGAGACATTGCAGGTGCAGCCAAAGCTACATTATTAATGCTAAAAAAAAGTAGAGCTGCAATGGACGTGTATTTTTTGAATAATTGAGTGTTTGAATTAAGCATATATGAACCTATCTGTTTAAATTATGTTTAGACAAAAGATTCCTCTTTCGAAGAATAATATAGTACTTTGAAGCTTACGCGAGAGTTTAAGTTATTTCAATAGCTAATCAAAGTATTTTTTAAGTTTTTTTAAGCAATATTAAGCCCTATTTCAGATATGCTCAAATTATACAGTCAAAACAGCCTGATTATGCCCAAATACCCTAAATTGATTCATATCCACGCCAACCCGGCATATATTATGGACGTTTCATAATGGGCATTATGGCTTGTAATGCTTTATACTATGTCGATGAATATCAAACTCAATATCCAAATAGTGATTCTTAGCCTGTTTGGCATAACTGCGTGTCTCGCCCCTACTTTTGCGGCAGAGAATCGGGAAGTGGCCTATATAGAGGAAGTCATCTTTTCACCAGATGGCAGTCAAGAAACCTATCGCTATAAACCAGGTGAGCGCCCCTCATCAATTATGGCTGAGAAATCTCAGCGTATTGCGGGACCGCTACCAGACAAACCACGCCAAAGAAAGCTGAACTCGGTTGAGGCTCAAGAGCTGGCCCAGCTAGAAATCGACTTTGCACATGGCAAAATAGCCGAAACAGAATACTATCTAAAGAAGCGCGAATTATACGCCGCCACCTTCGTCGACGGCCAACCCGACCGCAATGAATGGGTGTTCTAAACCGTAATAAATCCACTATTCGAACTGTTCAATAGGCGCGATAGCGCTGCCTAATATGGACAATGCGCCAGACCTTTTAACCTTGAAGTGCAATTAGAATAAGCTGTAAAAACAGGTTGATTAAGAGAGTTTTTTTATAACCCATTCGTTAAGACTGAGTTTAGCCTGTCTAGCTTTGGACTTAATTCTGCGGTGCAATGAAGGGGTCATGCGCACACCGAAACGACCTGATAAAGGTTTGTCCGGAGACTCCCCTCTTTCTTTACAAAATGCTAAATAATCATCCACCGAATCCTTAAAAGCAGTTTTAAGCTAGTAATTTTCTGAACCATGAACTTAATAGATTGTTCGTAATTATCTATGGTCTGAATATGTCTTTGGGCTAAATCGTCGTATTGGCTAGAGAAGGTTTGCTGCTCTTACAATTACATGGTGAACATCTTGAACCTGATGCTTTAGCGCAAATTCAAAACTATACTGGTGATATAGCTATTATTCGAGATAACTTGGCTAAGCTCTATAAAATTAAATCTATTTCAACAATTATTAGGGGTGCTTGCTACTCGAATGAGTGCGTAAACTCGAGATTGTTTACTAACCGGCCAGTAAACGCTGATGCTCGCGCTGACTTCATTATTAAGTGTCTTTAAATCTGTATTTGGTATTGATATTGTCTCCGGACTTAATGAGCAATCCTTGACCAACAGCTAAAGCTAAGTCTTTAGTCGCTAGTTGGGGGGAGATGCCGGGGCATATGCTTAGGTATTCTTTTCTGCGGAATGTTTTCTTTAAGAAATTTTGCCTAGCCGCATTGATTCGGAGTTGGGCAGATTGTTTAGTGGGTCTAATATTTTTAGTGAATTGGGTTGTGGCTTCGTAGATAGTTTCTAGGATGAATTGAATGAATGCTGTTGATTCGCCTTTGTGGGTGGATTCACGGATGGCTTCGTAATATTCAGATTGTCTTTTGTTAATCATAGTCT
>JBLINS010000088.1:0-7090 GCA_047639455.1 Candidatus Omnitrophota bacterium | reverse complement strand
TGCCGTGTCCATAGCTTTGGTGTCGCAAACGGGCGAAGCTTGTATTGGTGTGGTGTATGACCCACTCACAAAAACGCTATATCATGCTATAAAAAACGGTGGGGCTTATAGGAATGAAGTTGCCTGGAGCATAGATACGGATGTGAAAGAACCGAGCAAAATGATGGACCATGGTGGGGCGGTTATGAATGCTTGTTGGGCTTTGGATAATGCGCCGGCCTATTTTTTTAAAAAACCCAAATCAGAACAGGGTGGCGGCTGTTTGTGGGACTATGCGGCGACAGCTTGTCTGTATAGAGAATTAGGAGCTTGGTGCAGCGATATGGCCGGCAATGCCTTGGATTTGAATCAAAAGACAAGTCTCTATATGAATCAACGCGGTATACTATTCGCAACCAATGCAGACATTGCTAGAAAGATAGGGATATGAGCGAATTTAGCGTCCACTTAGAAGAAAGAGATAATTTTTATATTCTACATATGAAGGGCGCTATAGTGAGTTCAACTTTGGGTGAATTGCGCCATCAAGTGGATGTAATCGCTAAGGAGCATAACATCTTTAATCGTGGCGGATTAAAAATTATTATCGATTATGCTGAAGTTAGTGATGTTGATAGCGCTACGGTCGCCAATGTGATTAAACGCTTGGACCGCCTGCACGATTTGGGTCACAATGTTGCCTTTGTGAACCTGCCTGAAGAAATGAAAGTCCTCATCCAAATGTATAAAGTTGAAAGCCTATTCCAAATCCATACCGATATAGACACCGCCATGCAAGTAATGGCTTAGTTAGTTAGTCGTGTGGGTTGGTTTTTGGATATCGTTGGGATTAAGGTGCAAAATGGACCATCTTGTTTACTGCTGTAGGGTATGGTATCCTCTTAATAGAGGGTAAAAATGATTAAACGTTTTAGCGCTACTATGGTTTGCTTGGCTTTAATGGCTGTATTCTCAATGCCATTTGATTGTGGCTGTAGTTTTGCACATGCCTCGGTAGCTAAAAAAGTTGAACAAAAAGTCTCTGGTCACTGCGATCATGGTAGTGAAGCAGCTTCTAAGGAAGTTAATGATAAATGCTGTGTTGGGTGTTTATTAGAAACCATTGCAGCTAATGCTCAGCCCGCCCAGCTGATATTCACGAGCCAAATCGAATCATTTCAGCCTTCAATTTCTTTGAGTAAGTCTTTACTGAACAATAATAAAACCTATCTTTCAGCATTAAACATTATATTTAACAACCCTGAATCTAGGGGTGTGCCTAATTTAAGATATAATCAACCCACTTATCTATCCTTCGGATCCTTCTTAGTTTAATCCCCTTCCGCACAACAGTTTTCTTTGTACTTCAATAATTTTATAATTTAATAATAATTACATACAACTATATGGAGCTTGAAATCATGACAAATACAGTATGCAAAAAAATAGGTTTAATGATTTTGGTAGGAATATTGGCTTGGCCGGCATTGCTTATGGCCGGCGAACATGGTGGTCAGGAGCACGGAGGCCAAGAGCATGGGTCACAAATAAAAGATGGACATGATCATGGTAGTCATGCACATAAAGAAAACACATCCCTAAAAAGTCTTGATGAGATCAAAGCTAGTCCAGCAAAGGGAGATGGTGGACTGATATATTTGAATAATAAAATATGTCCCGTGACCTCAGATGAAATTAGTGGCAAACACACGGTTCTCGTGAATGGAGTTGTGTATAACGCTTGCTGTAAACGATGCGTTAGAAAAATGAAGAATAATCCGGATAAATATGCACACCCCATAGAGGATATACACGCATTAATGGGGATGAAAAATACATCTAAGCATGGTGGGCATGATCATTCTGGACATCAACATTAATTGAAAAATTAAACGATTTAAATAAGGAAAGCGACAATGAAATACACAAAAATAATCGCACTCGAATTAATAGTAATGACTTTTATTCTGACTGGTGTGGCAGTTGCTGGTTCTTCCGGATTAACGGGTCATTGGCATTTTAATAGAAGTGAGTTTGTTAATGGGGGCGGTTCTGCAAATGCCATAACTGGGCTGTGGTCGGAAATTATTGTAAGAGAGAGCAAGTTAAAAAGTTTAGTGAGTTCAGGCCAATTACAAGGGGCGATCATTTTGGCCTCAGAAATCAAAAGCCTTACGAATCAAGTGGCGAAAAGAGCAAGCAAGAATCCTGCGCGAATGTCGAAATTAAAGTCTATTTTGAAAAGGGCATCGAGAACAGCGGGTCGGATTAGCAAAGTTGCGAACAATGATGATCCAGAAACTAGTAGTAGATTGACTCATCGTCTTAGTGATTTACTTCGACTCGTCGAAGATGAGCTCGGCATTAAAAAGAAGTAAGCATAATTTGCTTAAAATAATGTTTGTTAATAACGGAGTTATTTATGGATCATTCAGCGCATGAGCATGTAATGGATATACTGCTTCACCCGTATTTGGTGCACTTCCCGATAGCGTTCTTTTTTCTGGAAGCATTGCTGCTGGGGATGTGGATTTGGAAAAGAGATGATAAATATGAATCTTTTGCGTACCTCATTCTTAAGCTAGCGATGCTTTCTATGCCCTTTGTGATGCTTGCTGGGTATATTGATGCAGGTGGAATTATTCCTAAGGTTCAACTTCATTTTTACTCAGCTTCAACACTCTTTGTATTGGGTTTGATTCGATTGATTATTAGAGTGAAATTGGGTAGTCGAATGTGGCAATCTAAAGCGCGCAATATATTTGTGACATTATTAATAATTGGTGTTGTAGTAACGGGGCTAACAGGTCATTTGGGTGCTTTGATGGTTTATAATGATTGATTCAGAAAATAAAATAGATTGGAGATAATCACATTGTTCAATAAATTAATGACTACTAGTCTAATGGTGAGTTTGTGCCTAACGTCTGTTGCTTGGGCGGGTATTTCTCGTGAAGAAAAAAGTGAGTTAAAAAGCACTAATCAGGCGTATCAAGAAACAAGTGCGGAAGAAGCATTGGCAGGTTTTAGTCTTGACGAGGCTGTACGGTTTGGCATGTTGAGAAATGCGGCATTGAGGTCAGCTTATTATAAGTGGAAAGCATCTGTGCATGATATTGACCAGGCTGTGTCTTTAGAAGATCCGCAAATAGGCTTTAAAACTTTTATTGACGAAGTTGAGACACGTGTTGGAGCGCAGAAGGAAATGTATTCAGTGAGTCAAATGCTTCCATTCCCAGGAAAATTGTCTACGAAAGGCGCCGTTGCCACAGCCATGTCTCGCCAAAAGCATGCGGAATACCAAAAAGCAAAACTTCAGTATTTGTATGAACTTAAAGATGCATACTTTGAATATTGGTATCTCCGCAAAAACATTCTGGTTACGGAAAAAAATATGGAATTACTTAAACACTTTGAGGGAGTTGCTCAATCCAAATTTAAGTCCAGCCAATCTAGTAACCAGGATTTGCTAAAGGCGCAAGTTGAACTTGGAATACTTCAAAATGAAATTCTAACTTTGAATGATTACCGCAATCCTGTTATCGCTAGACTCAATGCTGTTTTGAATCGAGATATTGGCTCATTGCTTGCGTGGCCTGAAGAATTAGACCATCAAGTCATTGATTTGGATAAGGAATATGTGTTTGAGCGATTTTTAGAAAATAACCCTGATTTAAAAAAATCAAATCAAAGAATAATCGAAGCCAAGAAAAAAGTGTGGCTGGCGCGCCTAGATTATTTGCCTGATTTTATGATTGGCTATGATTATATTCGTGTGGATCAAAGGCCGATTGCATTGATTGATAACGGAAAAGATGCATCCGCTGCTACGATAAAAATTAATATGCCACTCTGGTTTGGCAAACAACAAAGTCAATTAGATGAAGCTAAGTCTCTTGAGAGCGTTTCTGATTCAGAGAAAATTCAACTTGAAAAGAATTTGTCCGCTAAGATTGAAACAGTTATTTTTAAACTCAAAGATTCCGCCAGGCAAATCCGGCTTTATCGAGACGCTTTGATTCCCAAAGCAGAACAATCTTTAAAGGCATCTGAGACGGCATATTCAGCAGGGAATATTGACTTTCTTAACTTGATTGATAGTGAAAGGACATTGCTCAAATTTCAGTTGGCATATTACCGGTCCATTCGAGATTATGAAAAACGTTTATCCGAACTTGAAATGATTGTTGGTGAACCATTAAGAGGAGAAGGTTATGGAAAGTAAAAAACAAGCAAAGCCTAAGCTTCGCTTAGTCATATTAATTACAGGTGCAATGGTGATTGGTTGGACTGCATCTAGCTTGATGAATAATAATCATAATTCGAATGCTAAAAATATCCTGGCTGAGCAGGGATCTCAGAAGCAAGCCAGCGTTTGGACATGTTCCATGCACCCTCAAATCCAATTGCCTAAACCTGGTAAATGCCCCATTTGTGGAATGAGCCTTATTCCGATTGAGACCGAGGAATCAGAGGGCATGCCGTCAGAAAGACGTCTTGTGATGTCGCCAGACGCCATGCAAATTGCTGATATTCAAACGGAAGCTGTTAAGCGGAAGTTTGTCACGACTCAAATCAGAATGGTTGGAAAAGTTGAGTATGATGAAACACGTATCGCCTATATCACAGCTTGGACGGGCGGCAGAATTGATAGGCTTTATATTGATCAAACGGGCACACCAGTTAAAAAAGGTGATCATATGGCCTATATTTATAGCCCCGAGTTGTTATCCGCTCAAGAGGAATATTTGCAATCGTTAGAAAGCGTCGATAGTGTTAAAGCAAGTCATTTGGATATTATTAAATCCACGTCTGCTTCAACCGTAGAAAATTCACGCGCAAAATTAAAGTTGCTTGGCATCACAGAACAACAAATCAAGGAATTGGAAGAGCGTAAAAAACCTAATGATCACATGACTATTTATGCCACAGCCAATGGCATTGTGACTAAGCGTGAGGTTCAGCAAGGCGATTATATAAAGACAGGATCAAGAATTTATTCTATTGTTGATTTAAGTAATGTCTGGATCAAACTCGATGCGTATGAAGCAGACTTGCAATGGCTTAGGCATGGCCAGCAAGTTCGGTTTGAGGCTGAGGCTTACCCAGGCGATTATTTTAAAGGCCGAATTTCCTTTATTAGTCCCGTTCTTGATGAAATGACACGAACCGTTAAGGTTAGAGTTAATATTGATAATACTGACGGGCGCTTAAAACCCGGTATGTTTGTGCGTGCTATTGTTGATGCTGATATAGCCGATGGTGGACGTGTGATGGACGAATATCTTAGAGGAAAATGGATTGGCCCTATGCACCCAGAGATTATTCGAGATGAGCCAGGGAATTGTCCCATATGTGAGATGCCACTTGTACCCACAGAATCTATGGGTTATGTCAGTAGTGGAAATGTAGAAATGCCTCTAGCAATACCAGCTTCAGCCGTTCTTAAGACAGGCAAACGCGCTATTGTGTACGTCAAAACACCTAATGTATCAAAGCCCACCTTTGAAGGGCGTGAGATTGTTTTGGGCACTCGCGCAGGTGATGACTATATCGTTAAATCAGGCCTTGTTGAGGGTGAGCTTATTGTGACCCATGGTAACTTCAAAATTGATAGTGCATTACAAATTCAAGCTAAGCCCAGCATGATGAACCCAGAAGGTGGCTCTACTGACAGTGGACACGGAAGCCATAGCCATGGGGGTGAGCATGAGCACTAATATTCAAAAACCTAGAGGCCCATTGGAATTTTTTATACGTTTATGTTTAGAGAATAAACTTGTTGTGGGTTTGTTTGTGGTTTTTATGGTGGCTTGGGGAGCTATGGTTGCACCCTTTGATTGGGATTTGGCCGGTTTGCCTCGTAGTCCCATTCCCGTAGATGCGATACCTGATATTGGAGAGAATCAACAAATTGTTTTTACGGAGTGGATGGGACGAAGCCCTCAGGATGTTGAAGATCAAATAGGTTACCCACTAACCGTATCACTTTTGGGGGTGCCTGGGGTTAAGACTGTTAGAAGTTATAGTTTTTTTGGATTTTCGAGTATATACATAATTTTTGAAGAGGGTGTCGATTTTTATTGGTCTAGATCTAGGGTGTTAGAAAAGATTGCTAGCTTGCCGTCGGGAACATTGCCCGAAGGTGTGAAGGCAATGCTTGGACCAGATGCAACGGCCTTAGGCCAAATTTATTGGTATACACTGGAAGGTCGCGATAAAGATGGCAAGGCGACGGGTGGCTGGGACTTAAATGAACTTCGCACTGCTCAGGATTGGTATGTCCGCTATTCATTACTTTCGGCAGGTGGAGTGAGCGAAGTTGCTTCAGTTGGTGGATTTGTTCAAGAGTATCAAGTAGATGTGGATCCGGACGCGATGCGAGCTTATGGCGTTAGTCTTCAAGAAGTTTTTCATGCCGTTAAGATGTCCAATGTGGATGTAGGTGCTAGGACAATAGAAGTTAACAAAGTCGAATATATTATTCGTGGTTTAGGGTTTATTAAAGATATTCATGATCTTGAAGTGAGTGTGGTTAAAACTTATGACAATACACCTATATTCATAAAAAATGTTGCGACGGTTAGTCTTGGGCCGGCTCTGCGTCGTGGCGCGCTTGATAAAGAAGGTGCGGAGGCCGTTGGTGGTGTTGTGGTTGTACGCTATGGCGAAAATCCATTAAAAGTCATTAAGAATGTCAAAGCCAAGATTGAAGAAATCAAAGATGGTTTGCCTAAAAAAACACTAGCCGATGGCACAGTTAGCCAGCTAACCATTGTTCCTTTTTATGATCGCAGCGGACTTATTTATGAAACTTTAGGCACACTCAACCAAGCCCTGCGTGATGAAATCATGGTTACGATTATTGTGGTGATTATGTTCATGATGCACTTGGGCAGTTCTATATTGATTTCAGCACTCCTTCCTTTAGCAGTTCTAATGTGTTTTGTGGCCATGAAGTTATTTGGAGTGGATGCCAATATTGTGGCTCTATCTGGTATTGCGATTGCTATTGGTGTGATGGTGGATGTGGGTGTTGTTATGACAGAAAATATCATGAAACATCTTGAAAAGGCAAAGCCAGACGAGAATCAGTTAGAGGTTGTATATA
>JBLINS010000087.1:0-7654 GCA_047639455.1 Candidatus Omnitrophota bacterium | reverse complement strand
AACCCAGTTTTTAAAGCAGCAATGCATAAGAAGCATGGTAAGAAAAATACCCGTTTTGCACATGATGGGCATTGGAATCAACACGGTCATAATATAGTCTTTGAGGCATTACAGGGCTATGTGATTGATCAATTTTTAAACTCTAATCAGTTGAACTAAACATAGATATAGTACAGGGCATTCGAATGGCACAAGTTAATTTTAAGAATAAAAAAGTTCTGATTACTGGATCAGGTGGTTTTTTAGGCTCGCACTTAGTTAGTGAATTAAAACAAAACGGGTATAAAAAACTATTTTTACCAAGGCGTAAAGAATACGACTTAACTAAACAGTCACGTGTTAAGTCGCTACTTAAGTCCATACAGCCTGATGTGATCATTCATTGCGCGGCTGTGGTTGGTGGCATAGGTGCCAATAAGCTTAATCCCGGCAAATATTTTTATGATAATTTGGTTATGGGTGCTTTTTTGTTTGAGGAAAGTCGTTTAGCCAATGTTCAGAAGTTGGTGGCATTAGGTACTATATGTGCCTACCCTAAATTCACACCAACCCCCTTTAAGGAGAGTGATTTATGGATAGGTTATCCAGAAGAAACTAATGCACCGTATGGTTTGGCTAAAAAGATGATGTTAGTCCAATCACAAGCTTATCGCGATCAATACAATTTTAATTCTATATTTTTACTTCCAGTTAATCTATATGGCCCTAATGATAATTTTGATTTGGAGAGTTCCCACGTGATTCCAGCTATGATTAGAAAATTTGATGAGGCTAGACTTCGAGGTGACAAAAATGTCACGCTTTGGGGTGATGGCTCAGCTTCCCGAGAATTTTTGTATGTCGCTGATTGCGCTCGGGCCATACGTTTATCATTAGAAAAATATAATTCTAGCGAACCAGTTAATTTGGGCACAGGTGGTGAAATAAAAATAAGCGCACTCGCCCAAAAAATAAAGAAATTAACTGGCTTTAAGGGCCAAATTATTTGGGACACCACCAAACCTAATGGTCAACCCAGGCGTCGTTTAAGTGTCGTGCGCGCAAAGCGCGTTTTGGGGTTTGAAGCCAAGGTTAAACTCGATGAAGGTCTAAAAAAGACTTTGGATTGGTATAATAAGAAAGTCACCGTATGAATCAAGTTATTGACGCACCTGAAGCTTATCAAGAAAAAACAAAAGATTATTTTGACAAAATTGCAAAGACACGCCATTTGTCCAAAGCAAAAAATTGGTATTATTACAAAAAAGTCACTGAATACCTCAAGTCCATTATTCCAGCTAATTACAATGTTTTAGAAATAGGTTCAGGTGATGGCGATTTGCTTAAGGCTTTAGAGCCGCAGCGTGGCTTAGGGCTTGATGCATCACAAGAATTCGTTAATATTGCTAAGCAAAAACACTCCAATTTGGAATTTAGACAGGGTTTTGCTGAGACAACTAGTGTGGCAGAGAAATTTGATTATATTGTTTTATCAAATCTAGTTGGGTACTTGCATGATGCTCAACAAAGCTTCGAGCAATTACATGCCGCTAGCCAACCGCATACGCGGATAGTGATTCATTATTATAATTATTTATGGGAGCCTTTTCTCAAATTAGGTGAGTGGCTTGGGCTAAAGCTAAAACAAGGTGAACAGAATTGGCTCACACTCGATGATTTGAAGAATCTTCTGGATATTGCTGGGTTTGAGACCATTAAGAAGTATAAGAAAATATTATTTCCATTCTACATTCCAATTATTTCTAATTTTATTAACCGCTGGATAGCAAACTTACCTATTATAAATTCTTTATGTTTATCTGAATTTATTATCGCTAGACCAAAGCCCAGACTTCCATTAAATAAGCCGTCCGTCAGCATTATGATTCCTACTAAAGATGAAAGTGGGAATATTCAAGAATTATTAGAGCGCATCCCTGTTTTTCCATGTGATATGGAAGTAATCGTGGTTGATGGCAAATCGATAGATGGCACTCAAGCTGAAGTGCAAAAGGCCATTGAGCGTTTTCCAGAAAAGAATATTAAGCTTTTGGATCAGGGTGATACAAAGGGCAAGGGTCCAGCTGTGCGGATTGGTTTTGATGCCTGCAAAGGCGACATATTGATGATATTGGATTCAGACATTTCAGTTGCTCCAGAAGACACACCTAAGTTTTATCATCAATTAGTTGCAGGCAATGGCGAGATGATTAATGGAACTAGACTAGTTTATCCTATGGAAAAGCGCGCTATGCGTTTTTTAAATATGCTTGCCAACCATTTTTTTGGCAAAGCCTTTAGTTATTTATTAGATCAGAGGTTGAGGGACACTTTATGTGGCACTAAGGCTTTGTTCAGAAGTGATTATCAAAAAATTGTCCGCAATCGTGCATTTTTTGGAGACTTTGATCCTTTTGGTGATTTTGATTTATTATTTGGCGCGGCTAAACTTAATTTGCGCATTATAGAAATACCCGTACGCTATTACGAGAGGCGTTATGGTGATATCAAAATACACCGCTTTAGACATGGATTATTACTCATTGGCATGTGTGCCATAGCCCTAAGAAAGCTGAAGTTCACTTAATGACGTGAAAAGAACCACAGCTCAAGATTATTTTCTCGCCACACTTTTATACACCTGCCTAACACTGGCCTGTTTTTACCCGATACTTCCACATATTTCTAATGCTCTGATTGGGCCTCCAGAAGACAATATGGTTTTTTTGTGGTTTTTATGGCATGGGTCTGAGGCATTGAGTCGTCCTGATTGGAATTTGATGCATACAACGATGATGTATGCTCCTGAGGGCATGGGCTTGGAGTATGCCAATTATTTCTATGTCGGTGTGGTGGTCACGTATTTACTAAAGTCATTTTTGGGCTTGGTCACTATTTTTAATTTGCTCATCATCACGTCTTTTATCACAGCTGGTTTAAGTACTTATGCATTGATTCGATATATCACCAGACATCATGTGGCGGCTTTGGTTGGTGGGATTGTCTTTGCCTTTAACCCTTATCACTTTGGCCATGCAGAGCATCACATTACTTTGGCAAACATCCAATTTTTGCCCTTAGTGCTATTATTTGTTTTGCGTATGTTAAGAGAAAAACATTTGGGCTTCGCATTATTGGCTGGATTAAGCATGGCTTTAGCCTCTTGGTGTGATTGGAATTACCTTTTATACACAACACTGCTTTGTTTATTTATATTTTTATATCGTATTATTCGTCATCGTGGACGCGTATTATTGATGGATATAAGACAATTCAGCGTAATGGCCATTCTTTGCTTTGCATTATTAGCTCCGATTTTAATTCCTATGATAAGTATAGGCATGGCTAATCAAAACCCTGCTAATTATTTACCTGGGTCAGACAAGTATGTGGCTGATTTATGGGGCTTTATTACACCGCATATGTCACATTGGTCGACTCAAATATCTGCATGGGTGCAGGGCATGAACTCTAAATTCACTGGTAATGCATGGGAAAAAGCTGTTTATTTAGGTCTTGTAAACATACTTTTGATTTGTGTGGCACGTATTTGGAAAGATAAGGCGACATGGCCATACTTTTTGGGCTTAGGCGCTTTTATGATTTTTGCTTTGGGAGTTTCTTTACATATTGGCGGTCGGATCATTCCCGCTTGGATGCCTTATGACATTTTAGAAAAAATCCCTTTGTTTAAACATGCACGTAATCCATCGCGCATCATTATATATGCGTATTTATGCCTCTCAGTATTAGTTGCCTTTGCTTGGAAGATTCAGTTTGGAGCAAATAAAATGAATCTTAAGAAATGGATTGTAGCCGTGGTTGTAGCAACTTTGATCATTGTAGATTTTTATCAACCTGTTAATGCCATGACGCCAGTACAATTGCCGGCCTGCTATCAACCGATTTTAAAAGATGAAGCCTATGCAAACAAAGACTTTATGATTTTGGATATTCCTTGGGATGGGGGGCGTTATGCCATGTATCAAACGCTGCACGGTGTGCCGGGGTTACAGGGATATTTGGGCCGTAAATTTGGCGTTTCATTAATTAGCAAGATTCCCTTTGACGCTCAACGCATTCCTTTGCAGAAACTTATTTTGACCAAAAAAAATGTGAAGTATATTATTTTTCATAAGAATAAGCTGGATTGGACGGGTAAGTCTGAGAAAGACAAATTTGTTTATCAATACGGTACACATAATATGGTTGAGAATTATAAAAAAGTGTATGACGTGGTTTATGAAGACAAAAATGCGACTACGTTTAAGGTATTCGAATAGTTATATCTAACTAAAGTTATTTTTTTTGGATGACTATGGTCATGGTGGTGCCTAGCCATTTCATTAATGGGGTACAAAGCCACTCTATAAAATTAATACAAGGGCTCATAAAGGCTGGTAAAAAAGACTTGTATGACATGCCGCCGGAGAGAATATAAGCTAGGAATGTATGCGCTTTAATTGATTGAATCTCCAAATCAGGAAATGCTTTTTTAAAGCGCTCGTGATCTCTGATTAATATATTCCATGTTAATGCCATATTAGCTTTACTCATTCTAGATTGATCGTTAGCCTCCCAACTCGCATCAATAATATCAAAATATTCATAATGGTCCATATTGGAGCAAAGTAGACGATTGAAAGGACTATTATAGGGTTCTAGCATAACGAGTCGACCGCCCGGCATAAGCGTGCGCTCAACTTCTTTAAAAAAGTTGGCTGGCTTCAAAAAATGATGCACCACATTGATTAAGAAGAAGCCCCGCACACTTTGATCAGCATAAGCCATATTTTGTGCGTCTAAGACTTTATCAACGTATGGAGCTTCGGTGATATCCGTAGTAATCATTTGAGGATATATGGTTTTGCTGAATCCAGCGCCACTACCAATTTCGATTAGTGGTCCATTCAGTGATTGGGTGGTTTTAATCGAAGCTGCATATTCTTGGTACCAATCCCGATAAATTTTTTTTAGAAGTGGCTTAGCTTCGATCATTTGCCTGTGTTTGATTACCGTCGTAGGATCGTCAATATCTAGGCCTTCAGCCATTGGGTCTGCCAAATGTTTTTTTATGAGTGTTTTGAGTGAGTTTTTTATTTTTTGCATGTTTATTAGGAAATTATTAAATTTATCAGGCATTGTCGTTGCAAACGTAGCAGCAGCTGTTCATGATTAATGCCTTAATTGCTATGAATTATAACTATATTAGCATTCATAGCATAGTATACCCAACACTGAACTGCTCATGATATAGTATTGTCATGAATAGAGAGGTTGTTTAAATGAAAAAAAGAGTTGGTTTTATAGGTTGTGGTCAATGGGGTCCGAATCAGATACGGACATTCTTTTTTCACCCAGACGTTGAAGTTGTTCGTATTTGCGATACTGATCAAACACGTTTAGACGCTATGCGAAGCCAATTCACCCATCTCCAGATCACAACGGATTCTAAAGACATCACTCAAGCTGACGATATCGATGCAGTTATTGTAACGACTCCTGTTTCAACACATCACGCAATAGCCAAGGACGCCTTAATCAACGGTAAAGACGTTTTGTGCGAGAAGCCATTGACTATGACGTCGGCTGAATCGCTTGATTTGATTCAGGTCGCTAAAGAGCATAATTGTATATTGATGGTGGGGCATGTCTTTTTGTTCAATGCCGGTATTGTGAAACTAAAAGAGATGATTGATAAGTCTGAGCTAGGCAAAAATTATTATTTTCATGCTAAGCGCACAAATTTGGGTCCGGTTCGCAATGATGTGAATGCAGTATATGACTTGGCTTCGCATGATATTTCGATATTCAATTATTTCATGAATAGCACCCCTAAAGTTGTTGGTGCTGTGGGTAAGGCTTATTTAAGAGCTGATATTGAAGACGTGGCGTTCATTTCACTTGAATATCCTGGAGGCGTCTTGGCCCATATTCACGTATCTTGGTTAGACCCTAAGAAGATTCGTGAGATCACTGTTGTGGGTGACAAAAAAATGGCAACTTGGGATGATTTGTCTCCCAATGGAAGTGTCGAAATTTATACCAAACACATAGAAAAAGACCCTTATTATAAAGATTTCGGTGAATTTAACTTATTAGCTAAAGATGGCGAAATCGTTATCCCCAATATTAAAAATGTAGAACCGCTTAAAGCTCAGACAAATCACTTCATTGAATGTATTCGTGAACGCAAAGCACCTCTTGCTGATGGCCAAAATGGCTTAGATGTTGTGCGAACCCTAGAAGAAATAGATCAACACCTCAAAGCCTATGTCACCAAATAATTTCCACGAAAAGGCTTTGGTCGAGTCAGACTCCATTGGCGAGGGTACACGCATATGGGCTTTTGCGCATGTTTTGCCTGGGGCTATTATTGGTAGCGATTGCAATGTAGGTGATCATTCTTTTATTGAGAGTAAAGCCGTGATTGGGTCGCGCGTTACGATTAAAAATGGCGTATCTATATGGGATTATGTGACGATAGAAGACGATTGTTTTGTAGGGCCTAATGCTGTTTTTACGAATGATTTATTTCCGATTAGTCGTCAAGGAAGTGATGTACTCGAAAAGACATATGTTAAAAAAGGCACATGCATTGGGGCTAATGCAGTTATTGTTTGCGGAAACACTATTGGTCAATATGTCATGATAGGTGCCGGCTCAGTAGTCACTCGAGATATCCCCGACTACGCCTTAGTTTATGGTAACCCAGCTCGCATCCATGATTATCTTTGTCAATGTCGCCAAAAGCTAATCTTCACTCAACAACAAGCTCAATGTAAATGTGGCCTCAAGTACAAAAAAAATGAAAATGATGACGTTATCCTGTCATTGTGAGGAGCATGGCGACGTGACAATCTCACAGAAAAAGACTTTTCATTGCGATGCATGGATTCTGCTACGCAGTTTCTGGGAGATCCCTACGTCGCTTGCTATGCGCTCCTCAGGATGACGACTACACTATGACTAAACTCAAAGTACTTGCGGCACCTATAGCTTTTAATGAAGAAAAGAAAATTATTTCTGTTTTTAAACGTTTTGAAGGTGTCACTGCGGCTGACAAAATCATGTTAATGGATGATGGGTCGACTGATAATACACGTTCAGTTATAGAGGGGATGGGTTATGAGGTTTTGACTCAAGCTCAACGTAAAGGCGTAGGCTCAGCAATTCGGACTTTAATTTATTATGCAATTAAAGAGGGCTATGACGTATTGGTTATATTGGCCGGGAATGACAAAGATAGACCAATTGAGATGACTAGGCTGATTCAACCGATTGAAGATGACGGCTATGATTTTGTGCAAGGCTCACGTTATTTACCTGGCGGCGACTTTGGGAATATGCCTTTTTATAGACAATTGTGCACACGCTTTGTGCACCCAATACTTTTTTCGATGATATCAGGAAAGAAAATCACTGATAGCACGAATGGCTTTAGGGCTATCCGCCTATCCGCCTTTAAAGACAAGCGTATAAATGTGGACCAAAATTGGCTTGATCAATATGAATTGGAGCCATATCTATTCTATAAATTCATTAAATTAGGGTATAAAGTAAAAGAAGCCCCGGTCACAAAAATCTACCCTCCCAAAGCGCTTGGATACACGAAAATGAAGCCTATCACAGGTTGGTGGAGTATACTCCGACCTTTATTTATTCTTGGGCTAGG
>JBLINS010000086.1:0-7888 GCA_047639455.1 Candidatus Omnitrophota bacterium | reverse complement strand
AAATAAAGCAATAACCCGTATAAATATAAATTTATAAATTTTTAGCGCAACTATTACAAGCTTGCACTACACAACATCAAATATTTATGATGTTGAAGTTTCATCAAATATACCGATCAGTTCCGGTTCTTCTAGAACAGTCACGGTGATAAAAAACATTAATTCGGTTTTTGTAACCGTTTTATTTGTATGCGAAAAAAATTTATCTAATACGGGTAAATCGCCCAGTATGGGAAATTTTACTTTTTCATCAACTGTATTTTCCTTTATTAAACCACCCAAAACAATAGTTTCTCGATTAGCTACGCGCACGGTTGTGCTGGCATTACGTATGGCTATGCGAGGTACTGAAATTCCTGGTGATAATTCTTCAAATCCGACTAAACTTGATATCGATGGTGCTAATTTTAATGTGACCTGATTTTTTTGATTAATTTTTGGTGTGACATCCAATTCAATTCCTAAACTTCTGAGCTCATAGCCCGTAATTTCCATTTGACCAGTCTCCCCATTCCTTTCATAATTAGGGATATATAATTCTTCACCAACTAATATTTTTGCATCCTGATTACTCAAAACTGTGATCTTGGGTTCCGATAATATATTCGTATTACTATCTGCCTCGATTAACTCCAATAAAATTTGAAAATTACTAAAATCAATTTTGCCAAAACTAAAATCTGATACGTTTGCAAATGGGAATAACGCCGCAGGACTACCCTTAGCCGACCCGTTGTCATGACGACGTACCGATGTTGGAAAATCATCTGGCGTCTCGATAACAACACTTCCTGTTGTTGTGCCATCATCAGCTACCGGAATAACAGATCCCGCAGGTTTGCCTCTAGGCAAAAACTGGTTAAAGTCTCCAGGCGATGTATCTGCAGTCCATGGAAAAGTAGTCGGTCGTGATGATCCACTTAATGCAAGTGCCGCATTCCACTTAACGCCCAAGCGTTCAGCCTCACTAATAGTCATTTCGACAATTTTGGCCTCAATCAATACTTGCGGTGTGCCTCTATCTAAACGATCCAATACCTTTTCAATCTTATACAGATTAGTTGGTATATCAGTCACAATTAAAAGATTTGTTCTCACATCAGCTCTAATACTACCTCGTTCAGAAAGCATTTCTTGCAGAGTGACCTGCACTTCTTCAGAATCAGCATAAGTGAGTGCAAAAACCCTAGTTTCCAAAGCCTCTAATGCAAGGCTATCCAAAGTCGTTACACGGATGACTGAGCCATCTTTCTCATACGCATAAGAGTATGTCTTCAGAACTATATCCAATGCCTTTTCCCAAGGTACATTCTTGAGACTAATTGTCACAGGTCCAGACACATCATTACCAGCCACAATATTAACGCCTGATTTGAGAGCTATGATTCTTAATACATTCCTAATATCGGCATTTTGAAAATCCAAAGTCACATTGCCAGCAATCACCTTATCGGCAACAATTTCTGGTTTAATAGCGCTAATGGGGCTGCTTGGGGTTGTGGCGGCTGGTGTGTTTACTGGAATAGCAACTTCAGCGAATATGATACCGCTTGATGCGAATAGGCAGGTTATGCAAATAAGTAAAAATAATAAGCTAGTCTTGTCTAAAAGTTTTGAAATAGCTCTTGTCATTGATTATAAATGTGACACCCCGTTCGGTAATTTGTTGTACTTTAACACGTTTTTCTTGATCACCCTCATACAACACCATGCCATTCGCAATAATCATCGGCTTATTATTAGTATCGTTCGCGTAACCTTCCAAAATGATATCGTCAATCGTCTGAACACCGCTCAAGCCGCTAACCACATTCACTTCATCAGAAATCAAAGGCAAGAGTGGATCCCTTAGACCCTTATCATCATAAACAATCTCTGCACCCGCATTGATTCCAATGAGTATTAATATACTAAATATACTCATAAACTTCCACAAAAGAATACGTAAATCCGTCAATATTGTTAGCATTGTTAAAATTACCTTACGACCTAGTCTATGTAGCGTTATCATTCTTTATTAGCTGCAAATTCAGCGTAAAATCATGTAGCCTTGAAGTGTCACCGCTATCATGATTTATTTCTAAAAAAGCTATCCTTATATACGTCGTATGTGTTTCTAATGCTTGTAAAAAGCGTCCCAAATCATGGTAAGCAGCCCTGCCTTTGAGTGTATAGCTCAAAAGAATATAGCCTGTAGGTAGCAATCGTGGCATTTGGTGTTGGAATGTAGATGGTCCATTTGGATCAAAAGCAGCAATATCAATATTAGAATTATTAGCGATCTTTGATAATTCATCCAAAAAATCGGTCATCGTAGCATCGTTTAAAGTGACTTTATTTAACTCAGCAGTTCGTTCAACCGCATTCTCATGCGCAGCGTGAATCGTGGCTGTGGCAGCAATATCACTCTTAGCCAAAATCAGTTCATTGGAATACTTTTCATAATCCTGTCTGCCCTTATTAAAATTGGCCACTGTTGGAGAAAATGAATTAAAGAGATATATGGCCATCAGCGCCATAGCTGCTCCAGTTTGCACAATCCTCTTTTCTGCAGCAGATAAGACTTTGTATTTTGATACGACAGGCTCCAATTTCTCCGCCAAACCACTTTTCTCCCACGCTGGGATCAAGCTATGGATAATTTTTTGCAATTGGGGTTTCAAATTAATTTTCATTTTTAAAATTATTTTTGCCTATTATTTATGGTCTATTAAATCAAAATATTCTTGTTCGTATTCAGGTTTGAATACACAATAAATTCTAAAATCTAATAATTGATGTGTCCCCGAACGCACTTTCTTAACTTTATCCAGAACAATATCACTTGTTACTTTCTTTAATATTGGTTGTGATTTTAAGCTATCTATAAAACGCCCCACAATAGCCGTGCCTTGATCTGGATTAATTGATTGGCCAGATAATGCAATCGTAAGTCGTTTTTCTGTTAAGTATCTTTTTACGACTGGAACAGGGTCTAGCCGAGTCACACTTGCTTGCGCACGTGCGGTAGCCTCCTCCATAGAAAGGTCAAAAATATTTTGCTTTAATTGAATATGATTTAACCAAACTTGGCTGACAATAGCTTCTGATATTTCATTCAAAATTTGAGTCCAATAAAGTGGCTTATTAACACCACCTTCTAATAATCGTACCCGCGCCTGCAAATCAGATGTTTCAGTCTTTATCTTACGAACTTCACCCAGGGGCTTACCTATAGACACAATAGCTTGGCGCGAAGCCTCTTGTTTTGGACTTAGATAAAAATTATTCATCAGAACCAAAATCATTTGGATAATGAATATAATTACCCACAAACGGATGACATTTTTGGGGCTCACAAAAGGTGGTAGATTAGACCCGGGTTTTATGTAGCGGTATTCTTGGGGAGTCAAATCAACTTGGATCATGAAGACAGGCCTCGAACAGCTAAGCTAATGGGTATTGTCCATATGCCTGGAGCTTCATTAATGACTGTCTCTGTTGCCGAGTCTGCTATCTCCATACCTTCGATAACATTCCAATGCGATACTGCCCCAAACCCGTGTGCCCCCATAGATTCTTTTAGTGATTCAAATATAACTGGATCGCTCGCCACAATGACGCTTTGAACTTTTTCATGTGCTTGGCTCTCATAAAATCGGGCTGCATTTTGGATTTGCGTATTGACATGCGTCCAAGTTTCTGAAGTATTGCCTTGCGTAGTAGTTTTATCCCCCAAATCTTTCAATACCATTGGCACGCCTGATTTATGCACGCAAACAAAGTTATCCTCGCCAACAAATTGCCCGGGCTTATCACCAATGCGAATCAGCATTTGAGGTTTATCGTCTTCGAAGGAATTATGCTTATACTGGTACAAATTGATTAGTGCTAAAGGCGATACATCAATGAAGCGAACTTTGACTCCGACACTTGCAAGGATTTGGCACCTGTCCTCAATCAAATCTCTTTTTGAAGCTATTAATAATAAATTTATTTTCTTTGTGTCTAAATTCTCACCTATCTTAATATAATCAATCATGCATTCATCCACCGAAAAAGGAATGTATTTATCAGCTTCTATAGGAATGGCAATTTTTAATTCATCATCAGTCATTTGAGCTATGGATATTTTGCGCGAAATTAATGTTGGCGACCAAACAGTCGTTGCAACTGCCCCATCATCAACGCCATGAATTTCGATAGATTCTTTAAGGATGTCTTTTAAGACTGCTTTGGATTCATAGGGCTTAATGGTAGCCCTGTCTATTTGCAAGCCGTCTTTTAGCTTGACTGCGGTGAGTAGTTTGATATGTGTTGTCGAAATTTCTAGGCAGTGAATTCGTTTTAGTTTCATTTTTATGACGGCTTATACTCAGAACAAAATTCTTTAAATTGTGTATTGAGTTTATCTAAATCAGATACAAAATCCGCCGGCTCTTGCTTGGCATTCGCATTTTCTTCCAAGCTCCAAGCCAAATCGCCAAGCACGGGGATACGCAAGTTTCTGGCAGAACCTTTAATTGAATGCGCCAAACGACATATCTCGCCCCAATCCAATGCTTCAGCGCTAATCAAATTTGAGAGGCTCCCGACTAATTCGGTTGTTTGATCAATAAAGTCTTGGACCAATTCATCATATATCTCGATGTCTATGTCACCCAATTCGGCACAAATCTCTTTTTTGCGTTCTAAGTTAATGTCACCTATGCCCATTGATTATTCCTCAAATTCTTCCCGCCGTCACTAATATTTATAGGCTATAAAACTACTCGATATATATATTTATTTAATCAATTCTAACTAATAATTTACATTATAAGTCGAAAAAAGTCCAATTTATAACGTATTTCGAATACTTAGCGGCTTTGGTTCCAAATTGATTAGCTCCATTTCTCAAGTGCCGCCTTAAGCTTTTTTATATCCAATGGCTTGGTCAAAAATTCTTTCATACCTGCATTGAGAGCATTGTCCCTATCATCATTCGTTGCAGCTGCTGTTAAGGCGATAATGGGGAGATTCGGATTCACATCCGCTAGAATTTTTACAGCTGCGTCCACGCCACCCATAATCGGCATTTGTAAATCCATTAAACATATATCAAAACTAAGGTCTTTAGCCAATTCAACGGCTTCCTGTCCATTTTCGGCAAAATCTGCATCGTAGCCATTCTTTTTTAGCACCAAACCAATCAGCTTGCGATTAATTGGATTATCCTCGGCGACGAGTATGTGGACTGCTTTTGTTTCGACCACCTTTTGCTCTTCAGTATTGTGCCGCGTGACTATTTGCCCCTTAATAGATCCGCTTACCAAAGCCTCAAAGACGGACTCCACCTCTTTGCCCGTCGCTTCAAAAGGTAAAAAAGCATCATAGCCCATATCAGCAAATTTCTTGGCATAACCAGGCTCAGGACCTTGTGCCAGAATAATTGTCTTTGGCTTTCTTTCAGTCCACTGCGCATTAATGTAATCAAGCTCGGCTTGAGGGTCTATTTTATCAAAAGCATCTGCGACAAGAATCACATCAAAGCTCAATGCATTTTCAGCTTCGGACTTCAAGAGCTCTGAACTGCTGTTGCAATACACGATTTTTTTTATCAAATTGCATTGCTCCAACTTCGCCAATTGAGTTTTTTCATTCAAATTCATGCCCAAGACACCCAAGTTGACAGATTTCATCGTCAAATGCGCCTGAGTACTATTAGGCTTTGCTTCAACGGCCTTTAGATACAATTCAACCTTAAACACACTACCCTCTCCATGCGTTGACTCAACCCGAATACTGCCACCCATTTGCTCTGCCAAAGCGCTAATAATAGGCAGGCCTAAACCTGTACCTCCATAACTTTTAGTTGTGGAAGAATCGGCTTGCGAAAATGGTTCAAATATTTTCTCGAATTTTTCTTCTGCTATTCCTATTCCTGAATCATGCACATTCAACGTGATTCTTTCTAATCCATTTTTGTCTGGGCTTGATTTAACTTTGACACAAATAGACCCTTTTTTAGTGAACTTAACCGCATTACTCAACAAATTCATGAGAATTTGACGAATCCTAGTAGGGTCGCCCATGAATTTGACGCGTTCTTGATTTTCGAATTCAGCTCCCAAACTAACCTCATCGGAATGTAATTTGGTTTGCACAATTTTGAGAGACGATTGCACTAAATAAGCCAAATCAAATTCGACATTTTCTAACTCAATGCGATTCGCCTCAATTTTTGAAAAATCAAGCACATCATTGATTAAATCAAGTAATATACGAGCGCTATCAGTTATCGTGTGGACATAATCTTGTTGCGTTTCATCCATTGAAGTATCGTTTAGCAATTCCGAAAAACCAATCACCGCATTCATTGGCGTTCTTAATTCATGTGACATATTAGCCAAAAATTCACTCTTCGCTAAATTAGCCTGTTCGGCTTCCTCTTTGGCTAAATGCAAACCAGCCTCGGCTTTTTTTCTCAAAGTGATGTCGCGCATAATTCCAATTGTTCCCGTCACTTCACCAACATCATTCTTAATAACAGTGATCGCCAAGTCCACGTCGATCTCGGCGCCATCAGATCGAATTACTTTTGATTCTATTGACTCATGACCTCCCCGTTCGCGCATTTTTTTTGAGCGTATACTTTGCCATTCCGCTTCTGAGTACAAGTCTTGAACAGGCTTATTTTGCAAATCATCAAAACCCATTCGAAGAATTTTTTCAACAAAAGGATTCCACGACACTATCCGCTCAGCTGCATCAGCGACCATAATGGCCACACCCGAATTCTCAAATATTCCTCGATATTTGGCCTCAGTATCAACTTGCTCAGACCTAATTTGCTTAATTCCAACCGCATGTCGAATACAACGGCGCAAGAGCTCAAGGTCCAATTGTTCGGCAAGCAAGCAATCTATCGCCCCAGCTTCAATTATGCCCTCCACATGATGAGCATGCGTTCCGCTGAGTATCGCAATAACTGACGTTCGCGTCGACAAACTTTGCATATGCCTGTAGCTAGCTACAGGATCAACCTCGCTAGCATCGATCTCATGTAGAATTAAATCTGTTTTTTGTGTGGCAAGATATTGGGAAGCGGTCACGTGGCTATTCACAGTCTGAATCTCAAAACGGCAATATTTAATTTTGAGAAGCGTATCTGAATAGAAAGATTCCCTCGCGCTATCAGAACAAATGAGAAGTACGCGCAAAATTTCCATTATATTATGCGTAATGCGTGATTTAATTTTGAGGCGTGGCGATATGCATGTTGAGATTTATAAAGCATGTTTATCACGCGGTATAAGCGGCTCTCACTTCTGCCAATATGACTTGAATCTTAGGCAAGCTTTCCTTGGCCAAAGCAACGGCGTCACCCGTTTGAACCTGAGCATAAAGCGGCTCAACCAATTCATATATTTCCATAATCTTAAGACTACCTGAAGTCCCCTTCATGGTATGCAAATTGATTTTGATATCGTCAACATCTCCTGATTCAATCGCAGCAGTCAAAGCAGCGCATTGATCCTTCGCCTGATCAAAGAACATATTCGTTAATTTGAGGTATGTGACTTCAGGTAATCTAAGTGATGCGAGAACTTGTGCTCTGTCCACTGTCTTATCTCCTATTCATTGTCACCAAGGACAATTTTGGTTCGGGTGTATTGGATTTATAAATTAGCCAAAACTATATATTGGCACATTTATAATAACTTGTTACTATATATTTATACATTATTAAGCATAATAAATCAACCCTTAGGGCAAGAAAAATGGCAGGACCAACAGGTCCTGCCATTTTTCTTGCAATTTGAAAGCTGAATTATGTGCCAGCACTCATATTGAATGTTGAATTATGGAGCGTTGCATCCACATTAGAGCAAGCAGGAGCAGCGCTTAAGGCTGTCAAAGGATAAGC
>JBLINS010000085.1:0-8256 GCA_047639455.1 Candidatus Omnitrophota bacterium | reverse complement strand
TGCATATTGTCATTAGGTTTATAAATAACACGCTCTTTAGTGATATGAAAATAATCATAGGGTGGTAAGCCATAAATATATTGTGAATAAAGAAATTGTTGCACGCGATCCAAATTAACCTGTGGATCATCTGGATCAGTGACTGTCGTAGTCAAAAATGTGCCGTCTTGCAAGCCGCGTGGAAAGTCTTGGATTTCATTCGATCTTGACCAAGCACCTTCAAAGGTCCATTGATAGCGAGGCTCATACTTAAGACCAAAACCCAGAGTGTGTCGTGATGGGTCTTTGCCCTCTTCAATGGCCAAGTTTTGTAAAAAAGTGCTGTCAACTAAATCGGGGTCCTCAGAAGCTGCTGGAGAAAAGGATCCCAAAAATGGCTCTATGCCCGATTGTGTATTAGGTAATTGGTGCCAACGATAAAAACTCTTGGCAGTCCAAGTGGGATTGATTTGATAGGTCATTTCACTGCGCATGACATTTTCAACAAATGAATTTGAATCCGTACGCCTAACATGGCGCATATCAAATAAATGTTCAAAGCGCTTATCCGGTGTTGCTGTATCAACATGCAAACGCATAGCATAACGACCACGGTCTAAACCCGTACCAATTTTAAAGGGCTTAACATCATTAGGAAATTCAGCCCAAGTGATTTGATTACCCCAAGCTTCATCGTCGCGTGTGGCATCATATTTCGATAGCGAGGAGAAAAATTTTCTGTCCATCCAGGCAAAATCACCTTGAACTTGATGCATTCCAAAATTTTTGTCAGATGTATTCCAATTAAAACCCACTCGATAAGCACGGCCTTCGTAGTCTGTGCGTATAGGCTGCCCACTAACCTCAAACTCACTCAAGCGATCCAATTCATGAATAGAGCCTGCGGCTTGTGCATAAAAATAGTCCGTTGGCGTTGTCTGATATTTGATGTCAACAGAGCCAACTTGATTGTACGAATCGGGCTCTTTCTCAATATAACCAACACGAAAGCCATATAGGGCACCCAATGATAAGCGTGGATTCAATTGATGCTTCATACGCAAGACACCGGGCATATTATTAGAATCTTCGTAATTATCCCATGGGCCCCATTTGGAGGCCAGCATACCGCCTATATAAGTACGGCCCAAATCCGCCTCAAACGCCATGCCGCGCAATAAAGTCAGATAATTACCACTAGAGTCTTTGGCGTTGAATGCATCACCATCATCATAATGCCCGCGCACAATAGCATGACCAACGGTCGCATCCTCCATCACAATGGTGGGTTGCCACTCATCCACCCACGCTGAGTGTTGCCAATAATCTTTATAGCCAGACAAACCTAGAGGGTCATCGGTGATCATGGCCTGATTATGATCTGCGGCAGCGAATACTCGCGCATGCCAAACATCGCCCTTAAAATCAGCCCACATCTTTCGCAGCGGACGGAATTCAAAGTCTATATCCTGTTCAGGAACATCATGGTTTGGGAATGTGTCAAATCCAGTAAAGGAAAATGCTTGGGTTTTGCCGCCATTGATTTCTGTTGATGGCAGGGCAATTGAATTCCTATTCGTGCTACGAACAATTTGGCCTATGGTCGAATTATTTGCACCTATGTATTTTTGCTCAAACGCCAAACAATCATTAGCGTTATCATTATCGTCGCACACTTGTATCCCAGCAGTACGACCCACATAGGACCATGGGTCAGCAACCAATTGAGTAAAAAAGGAAACATTCGGAGAAAGGTCGGCATCTATATTTAATTCATATTTTGAATAAATCGAAGGATCGTATGTATTGTTTAGGCGTTCGCCAAATAGATAATGAAAGTCCCTATCCTGTAAATCTGAATTAGAGTCATTGACCGAAAAGCTACGATTACGGCCAACTCCGGCGGCCATGCGATATATACCGGATACATTGACATGATTAGTGCCAGTCACACCATCGTCTTCACCGCCATTCAGGGTGACTTGCTTAAGGTCTTGGTCCATACCCGCACTCTTTGGCGCCATCAATGAAGCCATATCATCAGCCAGCTTAGGTTGATTCGTCTTTGGCGCATATTTAGCAGCGCTTAGGACTGGCTCAGTAACGATTTCTTTGGTGAGAATATTTGTTTTTTGAGAATCGGTAACTGCCACCACAACTGGTAAGGGCTTCGATTCGACCACCGGCTGCTTTTTTTGTTCACGTAATTTTCTGTACTCTTCTAGAGTAGCTCCGCTCAATTCGCCAGGAGTCACGGTATTGCGCGCAGCTATATTTGATGCAGGAGTAATGGCTGGCTCAGGACTATTAGAGTTAAAATTACTTTTAGACGCTTTTTGCTTAACCGCTGGTTCAATAGGCGCGCTTTTGACAATTGGCGCTTCTGGTAATTTCTTTTCAGCAACTTTTGGCTTGGGTGTGATTTGATTCTTAGAGTTCTGAATGCCCGGCTTCCAAAATGAGGACTCACGCGCTCTTTTCAAATGCTCTTGAATCCGCGCATCCAAATCATCTAAGTCGTCTTGAAATTCCGAAAATGAAGTATCTTCTTGCTGAGCAGCATAACTCATAGGGGCATATGCAACCATTAGGCAAATGGAAACAAATATAATCTTAATTTTATTATTTATTAACATGCATAGCCCAATCATCCATCGAATTTGCTTAAATCCAGGTTAAATCATACTATTAATTTTAGCATGTATTAGTCCCTTTTTATATCTATTAGTACTATTTTTTAATGCTTTTAGAACGGAAGGAATATTACGCGTCTAATTCGAAGGGATTATAACCATACCAGGCAAATATACCGTAAGCCGTGCCAGCGACAGAACCTGTTCTATGGCCTTGAGGAGTCCGCCAACCGTGGCCAGTTGGTGTATTGGCTTGAGTGGCATAGGGCAAACAGCCTTTGCCCTGACCTGTTTTAGATAGGCTAGAAATAATCATTTTTTGCATTTCATTCAAATAAAATCTAACTTTTTGACGATAATAGGCTTGTTTTTGCTCAAGCCCTTGTTCTCCAAAATAATTAGCAAGAATTCGATAAGTCACCACAGCTTGAGCCGTCCATTCTGATGAAACAATTCCACCTCGAGCCACATGTTGCGGCTTAGCAAAATCAAAGCCAGTTATATTCACCGTGTGATCATCCGGTCGTTTAAAGGAAGCTGTCACACGACAATGGCTCTCAGCAAACTCCATAATACCTTCAGGATCCAATTCTTGCTTAGCTAATTCCTTGGGGCCAATTGTCGCTAATGCCCAACTAAATGTATCCGTTGCTATAGTCGCATCTCCTTTGCCTCGCTTAAATGTATTGCCCTTTCGATCTGCTGCATGCCTCATTATCCATTGCAACATTTCATTGCGAGCCTTTTTGTATTTAGGCTTATCCGTCTTATCGTATAACATCCCAAAAAAAGCATAAGCATCCAAATGATGTTCAGTGCTATACCAATCAACGTCTGGACCACCCACTAAACCTCGGTCCGCATCCCTACCTTGTAATTGAATTAGCCAATCACCGACATTCTCAGCCAATCTCAAAAATTCTTGGCCGCCTACAAGTTCCTGATATTGCATTGCTGCAATCCCTACCCACACATTCGGGCCCACATGCACAGTCCATTCTGTGGGGTTGCCAGATACAACCTCATAAGCATTAACAAAACCTCCTGAGGCTTTTTTAGCCTTGGTTGCAAAAAAAGTTAGAATTTTTTGTGCAGCCTCAGGCTGGCCGAGCAAAGAATGCACGATGGCAACAAGGGCCTGATCATAAGTGAAGCCCACATTCACAAAGGCTTGATCACCTTCATAACTAGGTACTAAACCCGTTATGCGATTGGTGTGATTGAGCAACCAAGAGTGTAATTCAGCAGCAATGAGTTTGTGACCCTCATCAATTTTTTCTGGAGCCAAAAATACTTTAGCTTGAATTGAGACTTGCTTTTCTTTGAGTACTCGTATGGCCGTCTTAATTTCGCTCTCTTGCATAATAAAAGATTGAAATTCTTTCTCTAAAGCAATTTTTTTATTCGCATCCAAATCTGACATACTCATTTGGTCAGAGGTTTTTTTCAAATTTGATTGAATGCGCTTAAGCTCTTTAGTGAGTTCTTTTTCTTGTTCACTAACACCATCCAGAGCTATCATGCCGCCTTGACGCATCTCGGCCTCATTGACGATCGAGCCAATCAATTGTTTTTGCTTAACCAATAGAGTGTGCTGATAAAACAACATGCAACCAATTGTAGCGACTAAAACGGCTATCAATACTCCAATAAGCATAGGGCGCCTTTTTCTTGTCTTGGCATGACCTAATAAGATCTTACGATGATCATCTTCAATTTCTTCATAATCAACGCCAAATTGAGCTTGAGGAAACTCAGATTTCATATCAACGGACAACCAACTCACTCTGCCAATTGCACTAATCACATAAGGCTTAAAGGGTATTGTGATTTGTACCTCAACTCGAATAAACTTGCGATCAAGAAAGTCCACCGTATTAGCATTGAGCTTATAATACCTAACGCATAAGCCACCCTCACATATATCTTGCGTAAAACCCTGCAATATAGGTAGTAAGCGTTTGCCGTCCTCATCATGCATCACCATCTCCACCGGAAACATGGAGTCCATGCGTACATATTTGCGCCTATTTCTCAATACTTGATCATTACTTGACATTATTTAACTTTAACACAATGATTAAAACAATACCAGCGCTATCCTATTAAGAGCCATAATGCTATAATCTCGCATGCATAAATTCAAATATGACGCTTTTCAGCAAAAAGCCATTGATGCCATTGAGCAGAATCACTCGGTTTTAGTCTCTGCCCCCACCGGCTGTGGCAAAACAGCCATTGCCGAATATGCTATTTACCAAGGACTCAAAAAAAACCAAAGAGTTATATTCACTGCTCCCATCAAAGCTATTTCTAATCAAAAATACCGTGAATTCAATGAATTATTCCCGGGTAAAGTCGGCATACTCACAGGCGATATAGCTATCGAGCCACACGCACCTCTATTAATCGTGACAACAGAAATTTATCGCAATCAATTATTCGAATCTCCCAAACAGCACGAAAATACAGCCTGGGCTATATTCGATGAAGTCCACTTCTTAGATGATAAAGAGCGTGGTACCGTCTGGGAAGAAGCTATTATGTTCTCTAACCCTAATACGCGCTTTTTATGCTTGAGTGCCACGGCCCCCAATATAGGTGAATTAGGCGATTGGATACAAAGCATCCACCAACACCCCATCACTTTAGTCACCGAAAGCAAGCGACCCGTTGAGCTCAAACATTACTTTCATTGCCAAAATATTGTCTTCAATGACCTGAGTTCTTTAAGGCAAAAAGGATTTATGGGCATGAATACATTTGGGCAACAAAGGCAAGTGCGCTTCAAAAACAAAGGTGGTCGACGTGGTCAATATCAATGGGGCAATACCGCCCGCGCCAAAGCTAATCGTATCGATGACTTACTTAAACATTTGATTCAAGGCGACAAATTGCCCGTATTGTATTTTGCTTTTGGACGTAAACGTGTTGAAGAGTTGGCCGATGCACACACTCACTTCACTTTACTCGATGATGAAGAGCGTGAAGAAAATGTACGAATTTTTGATAGTCTAGCCCAACACTTTAAAGTCTCTGAAGAAAAGTCCGCTATTCAAATGCGCAAACTGGTCGAGCGTGGTATAGCCTATCATCATGCGGGCCTCCTCCCTTCGCTCAAAGAAGTTGTCGAAAGATTATTCACCGCCAAAAAAATTCGATTAATTTTTACCACCGAGACTTTTGCCCTCGGTATCAATATGCCAGCTCGAACTGTAGTCTTTGATGAATTGCGCAAGTTTTATGGCTTTGGATTTGATTTTTTAACTACAAGAGACTTCTTTCAAATGGCAGGTCGCGCCGGACGTCGCGGACTTGATACGGTCGGCTATGTCTATTCAAGAATCAACCCCCACCAAATCAGTCATTCTAGAATCAAAATGATGTTAACCCAAAGTCCCGAACAAATATCTAGTCAGTTCTCAACATCATTCGCGACATTGCTCAATTTATATCGCAAATTAGGACCCAAATTACTTGATATTTACCCGCGTTCATTTCATTATTTTCAAAATAGCAAAAAGAAACACAAAAGAGCCGTTTTGCAAATCGAACGGCAAGTCAGCTTGCTCACCGAAATGAATTATATCGAAGGTGAAAGCATTACTGACAAAGGTGAATTTGCCCTATATATGTATGGCTATGAATTAATCCTCTCTGAGCTTTGGGAGAGCAATTGGCTCAATCAATTAAGCGCCACCGAACTATGTATTCTCTTAGCTGCCTTAGTTTTTGAACCTCGCAAAAATGACGTACCGCCACGCATACCAGATCATTTTTTGCACATTGCTAAAGAATCACACAATGTTCTTCGCAGAATCCATCATATGGAAGAAAAACATCATATCTTCCCGCCCACTAAGGAACCCTATTTTCACATAAGTAGAGCCTTGGAAGCCTGGATAGGTGGTTGCACTTTTGATGAATTGGCCAAATTCACTGATTTGGACGAAGGTGCTATCATCCGCTATTTTCGCATGGTGATACAATTATTAAGGCAACTCCGCACAGATCCAGGCATAGCCCCAGAGCTCAGAAAAAGCATTCAACAAATCCTACCCCTCATCAACCGCGACATCATCGACGCCGAAAAACTCCTCCGCGCCTCCTCCGACCAAAACCTCAACGCCATCATCCCCTCCGAATAAAGAAGTGCAAGGTGCAACATTATCCTAAATAAGTTGGTCACGCAACGTTATTGCGAGGCCGCTTTTTGGCCGCGGCAATCTAAGGGTAATCTCATCTTCTAAATTACCACATCTATTGTTAAGGAAATAATGGACTTGGGATAACAGTCAAAAAGAAACTCGAGATTGCCACAGCGCGTATTCTCACGCTTCGCAATGACGTTAGATAGCATTCCGCACCACGTACTTCGCACATCGATCCTCGCACACCGCACCTCATATGCTATACTCTCCGCATGATCAAAATTAAGAATTTAGAACTCAAAAGTGGTGTCATTCAATCCCCCATGGCCGGCTGCACCGACTTAGCCTTTAGGCTCATTGCCCGAGAAAAAGGCATGGAATTCGCCTTTTTAGAAATGGTCTCCTGCGAGAGTCTTGTGCGCAAAAATGCCAAAACATTTGACCTCATGAAAACAGATGCTCGAGACCGACCCGTAGGTTGCCAACTAGTTGGCGTGAACCCCGATCATATGGGTGAGGCCGCTGCCATGGTTGAATCTACAGGTGAATATAGCCTCATCGACATTAATATAGGGTGTCCAGTGCCCAAAATAACAGGTCCTGGTGGTGGCTCAGCTCTCCTCAAGGAACCTAAAGCAGCTCAAAAAATATTCAAGAGCATGATGCGCAATATAAAGGAGCTACCCCTAACCGTCAAAATGCGTCTAGGGTTTGCAGACGCGTCTGGAGATGAAGCTGTCCTATTAGCGCAAATAGCTGAAGCTGAGGGCTTGTCCGCGATTAGCGTACATGGCAGGACTCGCGAACAAGGCTATTCCGGCATAGCCAATTGGGAAGCGATCGGGCGTATCAAAAAGGCTGTCAACATACCCGTCTTTGGCAATGGAGATATTAACTCAGGAGAGGATGCTAAACGTATGTTGGCTCAAAGTGGCTGTGATGGCGTCATGTTGGGCAGAGGCGCATTAGGTAATCCCTGGCTATATCGCTCAGTAGAAGCCTCGCTGAACAACCAACCTTTACCCGCGGAACCGACTCTTCAGGATAGAAAGGATACTTTTTTAAAACACTTCAAATTAATATTAGAAACGGAAGGAAGTCATAAAGGTTTGCTGAAATCACGCAAAATATCAGCCTGGTATTTTAAGGGTTTTGCCAAAGCGTCCGAATTAAGGAACAAAATCAATCAAGCCGCCAGCATTCAAGAAGTCCAAGATTTGGTTATAAATTTTTCTGGTAGCGTAGGAGATATTGTCCCACATAAAAACTCATCCTCAATACCCACGAGTTGCACAACCTACCAGGATTGATCTAAAAAATTAGGCTACCCGCTTCTTCTTAAGCTCTTTATTGTTAATATATCTTACAAAGATAGCTGTTTCGTCATCACTTAAGTCAATGAATTGCGCGCCCATAAAATAACTGCCACGCCTTTCATTCCAAGGAATTGCATTTTTGACCATACAACGCACCGTCATTACAGCATCTGAATC
>JBLINS010000084.1:0-8423 GCA_047639455.1 Candidatus Omnitrophota bacterium | reverse complement strand
CATATATCGTTTGTGTCATAGGTTCGATTGAATAAGTTTCCCTAGAGGACATTTCGTCTCTTATCTAGGAGAACGTGCGGTAGCACTAGTGTCTGGTTCGGTCTAGTATTGACTCGGCACCATTTCTTCATATTTGCACACCAGCTTCGTTGCAGCGCACAAATCCCTCGGTCACATATCATTTATATGCTCCCTCACGATTTGTGAGCGGCGCCTCACTGATGAGCAAATCTGAAGAAATGGCTGACGAAATTCTCATTCAATCTGCGATTGAGTTTGAGGTGTTCCGCCTGAGTTCGTTTGTTGGAGTTTTATTCGATCTTCGATCGAATGGGCAATATCTTCGATTTAGCCTACCCGCTGGCTTCGTTGCGGTGCAAAAAACCCTCGGTCACATATCATTTGTATGCTGCCTCACTATCTCGGCAGCGTTCATAGCAAGCCCTCCTTATTCGTCAGGCAATCCCTCTCGTGCTTTTTGCACGGCGCCTCACTAGGCAGAGAATTGGCTGTTATTTACGCTTTAATTGTTCTTCACAAAATTGGGGTGGTTTATGTGTGGATGATTTAGTTTATGAGGGTGTTGGACCAGAGCAATTCAATGAATTGTTTCCAGGGGATGACGGTGATATTATTGGATAGGGTGCGAGGTTCATTTTCTAGGCATACAATGAAGGCTTTTTTAATGGGGCCATCTTGCATGAGTGCTTTTAATGAACGGGTATCATGCTCATGCACTTTTTTAGATCCTTTGATTTCAATAGCAATTTCCCTATCACCTAGTAGAAAATCTACTTCTTGACCAGTGCTTGTGCGCCAATAGGTGATTGGCAGTTCGGGGTTTTTATAAGCCTGATAGGTTCGTAATTCCATTAAAATAAATTGTTCAAAAGATTTTCCAAACTCTGAGCTACCGGGTTGAGGTTGACGTCTTGCAAGGTAATTTGTGACACCTGTATCAAATAAATAGAATTTTTCAGTAGTGATCATGCGCCGATTATTAGATTTTTTCCATGGGGGTATTCTGAAGCCTAAATAGGTGTCCTCCAGGATTTCAAAGTATTTGCGCACAACTTTGTGTGGCACGCCTGTTTCGCGAGCAATATTTACATAATTAATGAGTTCACTTGAGGTGAGTGCCGCAACTCTAAGAAACTCATTGAATGATGGTATATTCTGGACCAAAGCTTCTGCGGCAATTTCTTCTTTGAGATAATCAGCGATATATGCACGTAGACTTTCGATTGGATTCTTGGAGAGGTAATGTGGTGGCAGTAAACCAGATATCATAGCTTTGTCCAAATCAAAATTATCTATTTCGAGACAGGATAGTGGAGTCATGGTTCTTCGCCAGGCTCGACCTCCTAATAAATTAGCTTGTCCTCGTTTTAGTTTACGTGCACTTGATCCTGTTAAGAGAAAAGAGATGCCTTTATTCTCTATGAGCCAATGAATTTCATCCAAAAGGGCAGGTATTTTTTGAATTTCGTCGATACAAATGAGTTTCTTATGATTTTGATAACGTTCTCTCAAAAGGTGAGGTCGGGTTATGTATTCTGCATAAACATCCGTTTTTAATAAATCAATTAATGTGATGTTCTTGAGGTGGTGTGTAAGCCAAAAGCTCTTACCCACTTTTCGGGGTCCCCACAAGAAAGCTGATTGTCCTGGTGGTAAATTCAATTCAAATAGTCGTTTAATTACTTCCATAAACACAATTATATCCGGATAATATTCAATAATCAAGTAAATTATCCGGATAATATTCTAGTATGTAAAATATATCCATATGTAGCGATCAATCAATTACACGGATTCTTTAACCGGGGTTACGCATTAGACATCTTATTATTTTGTAAATAATTGGTGTATAGCGTCTTGGAACAATGTCGATGTACCTTATTGGTACGGAGGAGATTTTTTCAAGGCGATATATGCCAAGTACTTGCCAAAGAATTGATTCTCTAATGCTTAATCTCGGTTTAATACTTTTATTGGGACAAGACTAGATTATAGAAATAATAAGAAATAAAGAACATAAGTACTTATTATTAATAGACTTATGACCATATATTGAAAAAATGGGTTCAAATGGGCATACTCTACACAAGTTCTATATTCAAGCGGGGGAGACTCGGACGCGGTTAATTAAGTTCGTGCTTTATTTATATAAATATAATAATGACTAATATATCTATTACTTATAAGGGAATTGCATTGGGCATATCCATACTTTTTGGGTTGGAGCAGCTTGCTATGGCTGCACCTGTGGCATCAGTGCAGGTTGTTCAGGCTACGCCATTCCCCTCCGCACAGGACATAATCCAGAATCCATCCAGGATTGATATCCCTTTTGAATATGGCACTTTAAAAGAGGTTCATAAGGGGACTAATGGCAAGCTCATAATTCATATTCAGGATGCGCATGCTAATTTAAGTGGTCAAAAGAATTTGGCGAAGATTCTAGATAAGTTAATGGGTGAGTATGATATCAATACTGTTCTTCTCGAGGGAGGGGATAGAGATGTCACTTTAGACGCAGTTAAAAAAATAACGGACAAAAAAACGTGGAAGATTATAGCTAATAAATTCTTATTCGAAAGTATTATTACAGGAGCAGAATATCTTAATTTAACTTCAGACCATCCCATGAAACTCATAGGAATCGAATACCCAGATCTTTATGAATCTAATCTTAGGGCCTATGCCAAATTAGTTGAACAACGTAAACAAACACTCAATTACCTGCATAAAATAAAAATCTCACTTAATCGAATTAAGAATAAGCTCTATCCTAAAGAAGTGCTTCAATTTGAGGAGCATAAACAAAACTCAAAAACTCAAAACAATGATTTTTTAGAAAACTTTGAAGAACTTTTGAACTTAGTTCAAAAAACACCCATAGACATAGCTCAGGATTTTCCTGAAGTTCATAATTTGAATAAATTAAAAAACAAAGAAAAATATATTAATTTTGAGGAAGCTAATAAAGAACAAGCTAGTCTTTTTAGAGAATTGACTAATCGCGGTCAAAAAGAACAAGTCCAAATCTTCATTAAATCATCCCAAGCTTCTAAGAATTCTCAAATGTCTCAATCAGCACTCATGCAAAGTATTATGAGTTTGGCCACAGCAAATAGTATTAACTTAATGCAATATCCCAATTTTAAAAGATATTCTAAATACCTCTCAGAGTTTTCTGATCTCAAAATGAATGTATTGCTCGAAGAGTTAGAATCAATCGAAGACATCATTTATCGTGATCTCTTGCCCGATAATGATATTAAGAAAGTAAGAGCTATTGATAGATACTTAGGACTTCTAGAAAAAGCTTATACCATTCAAATGTCTTCAAGAGAGTTTGAGATGTTTCAACTCAATGAACCCATTTTTGAAACTCAAAAATGGCAAACATTTCTAAATGAGAAGTTAGAACAATTAGACTATGAAGAAAATCGCATACAATACCAACCGTATTTAGAGAATGCTAACAAAGACACCAAAGAATTCTATGCACTAGTCTCCCAAAGGGATCAAGGGTTTCTAGAAATTGCCCAAAAGAACTTTGAAGAACAAAATAATAATACAGCTTTCTTAATTGCAGGAGGGTATCACACAGAAAATATCACCAAATTATTAAGAGAGGAGGATTATTCTTACGTAGTCATAACTCCCATCGTTACGCATGAAACAGATCATAAAAAATATGAAGAAAATCTTCTAAAACCACTTACGCTACTTACATCTGATGCGTCTATAGCTAATTTAAAACCTAATCAGAGAAAATTCTCTGCAACAAAACTAAATCAGGTTGCTCTTGGATCTCGATTGGCTTCAGTCAATGATGGTCAAATATCCGATTTACTTGAGCCATATGGCCTTAGAGAGAGGTTTAGTGGAGCTTTGGGTGTAATCAGACTAGGAAAACCGAATTCAGCACCTATTGGTACGAGGATGGCGGGGGAGAAGCGGGTGAGGGTGGCGGTGCATGAGTATGTGGATGCAATCCCGTTTGTGATGACTTATTTGGAACGTTTTGTGGATTATGCTCAGAAGCAGAGAGGTGATGCTGATGGGAATTACTTCGCTTCGGATGATAGGACGGGAGATGAAGTGGCGTATATACTCAATGCCATTGACGAAACACCCAGAGAGTTTGATATTAGCGCTGGCTTGATTAATTTAGATGAAATTAAACTTAAGATTAGAGCTGATTTATTGAATAAGCGCATTGAGTTTGGGGCTTCCAATATAAAGAATAATATGTCAATTGTCGCGCAAACTATTCTTCTATGGGATAAACAAGGTACACATTTTGAGACCGATGTTCCTGTTTATATTGATTATAGTGAGGACCTGGTAGACATATTGGCTGTGTATTTATATATAGAAAGCGGCACCTATCTTAAGCTCGAATTAATTCGTGGGGATGGCAGTGATGAAGTTGTCATGGACGCAAGAGACAAGGTATCAGCTATTCTTGATTCTTACGGTAATCCAGCACAAAGGATTAAAACGAGAGCTACAATTGTCCGCGATATTCAACCCGGTACCTTTGAAGTTAAAGAAGGTGAACCTGGACGTGCCCGTATGGCTAATATAGTTGAAGGGCCGGATGGGGATATTGATTGGAATGAGTTTGATGAGGGTGAGTCTAAGATGAGTGAAGACGTGCGGGAGGAGTTTGATAGGTATTTTGAGGAATATATTGCTTGGCAGCCGGATTCAGATAGCGGCGAAGAATGGACTAAGGAGGCCAAGCTATTTGTAGATGAAATTTGGTATCTTGGGCATGTATTTTGGATGTTGAGACATGCCTCAGACCCCAAATTAGACTTGAGAGCTGATGAGGCTGAAAAATTATTTCAAGAATTATATTTTGCGATTGATAATTACTCGACAATTATAATGGATAGTTACTCGGATGAGATGACACTCGAAATTTGGTGGGCATTGTATGCGCATATACTCATTATTGAGCATGAGCTGAGCAGTATAGATGAACCTACTCCGCTGGTAGAGGAACACCTTCGTCTAATAGAGTCTATTTTGAAGACGAATTTATATAGGCACAATGCAATGGTGACTGATGCGCTAATAAATATCCTAGATCAAAACTTCTATGAATTCATTCAAGATCATCTTCTTATATTAGTGCGTTTGCAGCCAAGCCTGAGATCGGGTGTCAGTCGGTTGTTAACAGATTGGAATGAATTGATTGAGTTGGGTGAATATGAGACTTATGACTCAGGAGAATATGAAGAATCTAACCCTGATTTTGATGAGGCATTACAAGCCATGTTTGGAGCAGTTCCCGAAGAAGCCGCAGAGACTGAGGAATTAAATAATAAATTATTAGAAGTGCGTGGTGTTATAACACCCACAAATGAACAAGCCGAACATGTATGGGATCATTCTACAGGGCATATCGTTCAATTAGCCCAGGATGCCCAAGTAGTTTATTTGGACACGGCTTCGGAAACGAATGTGGAGTACCAGACTAGCACGGCTGAATTACCTCATCGTTGGAAATTTAGGCTTGGTTTGATTGAGGAATTAGCTTTAGAGGGTTATGAAAAAATAGGTTTTGCTTCTACCATTTGGTATATCAAGCCCCTATTGAAAGCATTCACAAGAAAAGGGGATCAACCGGCTGTATTCGATTTAGAAAAAATACTACAAAGTTATTTGAATAATAATAATGAAATAGATATCCGTGAGTATTTATCTTTACCTAATAATAAAGAAGAAGCACCTGAAGTGACTGGGACACTTAATTATTGGAAACAATTACGCGATCTAAAAATAAAATATCGATTAGATATTACACTTATGGGTCAATTGGAACGGGAAGAGCCTGTAAAAACTAAAAATGGATGGGAAAATGTGTACCAAAAACTCATTGATTGGAATGTCCAGTCTCTAGGGGTTAAACGATTGGTGATTGGAGCATTGGTTGATAAGGATAACCCAGATGAAGAGAAGGTGGATGTATTTGGTGACTTTGATGATAAAAGTATAGTGCGCATTCAACAAAATAATGCCCGTGGTGATTATAATAATAAAAATTTTAGCTTTGAAGTAGCAATGAATTATTCAGCCACACAAATTGCAGAATCAATAGGCTGGGGAGACTATGAGTCAGCAGCTATATCATTGGATCCAAATCAACCTGTATATGCCTATTTATCTGGTTTGCAGCCTAGTGACTTTTCGGATGAAGATGGGATGATGGGGGCTTATTGGGAGCGACAAATTAATTTTTGGAAAAGGTATCCAAGGCGCTTCAAAACCGTGGTGATTGTATCGGAAAATGATGGCCGTGATGACGAAGAAGAAATTGTAGAACCAAGTACTTATACGGATGATTTGAATTTTGACCCCAAAGATAGCTTTGATGACTCTAGTTTGGTTGAAACATCTGGTGGGCCAACTGATATTGGGAGATCTAGGCTCTCGGATTTAGAGGCGGAGATAATTAAGAAATTTAGAGACGAAGTGCTAGGGTTTCTTGATCCAATTACTGAAGTCAGTCTTTCGGCGGAGCTCGCTGTTGCTTTTGAAGAATTAGTTAATAAATGGAATTGGGCGGGTGAATTAAGCGAGAAGGCTTTGGTGCTTGATGATTGGATTGATTCAATATTAGATCTAGACCCGCGAGAGATGATAGAGCATATCGGAAGTATAGTAGACGATAGATATGATATCGATAAAATATCAATGGATGTCATGCAGGCCACACTTGCGGCAGATATTGATAGTTATTTTATTGAGTCAAGTCATTGGGTTAATTTTGAAAGAGAGTATATCGAATCCTTTGTGAGGGAGCGATATCAATCGCGGCCTGAATTGCTAAATTTAATGCAAGAATTGGATTACCAATTCAGGGGATTTAATATTAATGATGCCAACAGGCGAATTTTCTTCGTGGATTGGATGACAGATATATTTGAACCACAATTTTTTAAATCCACGTATGATCAAGTGCTTGGTAAATTAAAATTTGATGAATTTGAATTTGAAGATGAGAAATTCGACCGTATTGTGAGAATTACAAGAGAAATGTGGTCCATGCAATTCAAATTAGGTGAAGAATGGGACAGTCTATCAGAGTTGTTGATCAAAGAATTTAATAAAGTGGTTAATACTTCATATATCAGACATGGTCGTGACAGTAAAGACTTAGGTTTAATAATGGCTTTTGCTGATATGTTTATTCCAGAGCGAATGATGAATGACACCTTAATTAAGTTAACTAGAAGTAAAATATTCAACGCTAATTACCCTCTAGCGACAGCTACATACTTAGAGACCTTGAAAGATAGGTCCATAAGCCCTAGTGAATTACCACAATTCTTGAGTATGGGTCCGGTGGATATTTCATGGCCAACTCTACCTATGACTTATGATGAACTGCGCGACATAGTAGCTTACTCCGGAGAAAGAGGTTTTGAAGTGATTAAGCTTGGCTCCAGCACTTTGATTTTGATAACCACTGGTTCGATAGATTTGAGTGAAAAGCAGTCGCAGGCAGTCGGCTTTGGAGCAGAAGTATCAGCTACATTTACTAGTGAGTTCACTTTAGCGATAGGACATTCACACCCCATACGCTCTACCATAACTCCTAGCCTCGATGATTTGATCGTAAGAAATGAGAGTATACGACTCCCTGATTTTGTTACGATGGTTGATTCTAATGGAGATCTCCAATTGAATTATGCTGAGCCCCACCAAGAATATAAATTGGTTGATTCATCACAAGTAGCCACAATATTTGAACAACTTGGAATAATTAAGCCCAATGATGAGTCTACACGGATGGCAGGTAGACAACTTAATGATTTGGGGATATTTACGAGTCTGGGATATAAAACCGCAGGACTATCTCTGGATGAAATATGGACGGCCGAGGTGAATCATGGTGGATTGGGTAGTGAATTTGTTGTGCCTGATTTTGGCGAAGGTGTGGATAACGTTAAATTAGATATAAATTTTGTGAGTGCTGAAGTGCGGTCATTGTTTGAGAGTTTAGGTAAAGATAAGCGCGTTGCCATATCTAATTCTGCGCCTAAAAATTTGATTGTGTCGGAGGCCTTTATAAAATTAATCGTTGAGGATGCTAAGTTGGTTGGCCAGGTTAGGGATATGTTGGAATATTTGAGGGATGAAACGGATATTCCTTTGGTGGGTATAGATGTGGATGCGACTAGTCCTTTATATGCTGAATTAAGGAATAGGGGTTTTGGGCAGTTTTTATTGTCTGGTATAGCGGGTGTGCGTTTAGATACTTATGAGGCTTTGAGTCAAAATACAACCTTAGCGCGTACAGGTTTTCATGTGGCGGCTAATGGAGATCAATTGGGTGTGAATGATTTGGATGCGAGATTGCATGAAATCACTATAGCGGCGTTAAAGGCTTTGAG
>JBLINS010000083.1:0-8466 GCA_047639455.1 Candidatus Omnitrophota bacterium | reverse complement strand
GGCCAATGCATTACTTCACGTGCAAGATGAGGACAATGTCATTAGCCTCTTCATTGGAGGGCCGGACAAAGCGCAAAATTGGCATAGCCAAAGGTTTATTCAAAAAATACAAACACTTGAGCGCCATGCGCAAGCAAGTTGCATAAAATTAGTGGCAACAACATCAAGACGCACGCCCAAGGTCGTGATTGAAGCTTTGGGGCAATCTAGGGAGTTGGGTTTATACCAGCACTTGATTCTAGTTAATGAATCTAATCCATCAGGTGGATTCGAAGCCATGCTCACTGTGGCTAGAACTCATTTTGTGACCATGGACTCTATTTCTATGATTTCTGAAGTGATTGGCACTGGTAAACCTGTGGTGGTTGTGACTGACGGTTCCATGGCTGGACTAAGGCCTAAAATAAGACGATTTTTAAATTCTATTAAGAAATTAGGAGTTGTTGTTTGGGAAGAAGAATCTGCGGAAGATATTTTGAAGAAAATTGGTAAAACTATGAGTATAGATATAAAAAAAGACAATCAGATAATTATTCGGACAGCTTTAGAGCAATGCGTTTAATGAGCAGCGCTAAATGAAAATATTACAAATTGTTCCTGAGTTGAATTCGGGCGGTGTTGAGCGCGGCACAGTCGACTTTGCTAGATACTTAGTCAAACAAGGTCATGATTCTATTGTTGTGTCTGCTGGCGGCAGCTTGGTAAAAGACATGGTGGCGCACGGCGTTGAACATTACACATTGCCCGTGCATGTCAAATCTCTATTCAATGCATTTGAGCAAGCCAAAACATTAGCTCAAATTTTGCGTTCACAAAAAGTGGACGTCGTGCATGCTAGAAGTCGAGTTCCTGCCTGGATAGCGCTTATTGCCTGCAGGCGCGTGGGCGTGCCATTGATTACGACATGCCATGGTGTCTATAGCACTCACGGACTAAGCCGCGTTATGGGCTGGGGAAGAGTTGTTATTGCCATTAGTCATGCTGTGAGCCGACATATGAAACAGAATTTTGATGTAGCGCATTCTAGATTACGTTTAATTCATCGGGGCGTTAACTTGGACGAATTTGAACAAGTGGCTGTTAAGAATTCAAATTTGACCATAACTGCAGAGAATCCATTCACCATTGTTATCGTAGGTCGTATCACACCAATAAAGGGGCATCCCATACTCCTCAAAGCCATGGCGCGTGTCACGCGAGTAATCCCACATGTCAAATTACAGATAATCGGCAGCTCTAGCAAGCAGCGTTATTTAGATGAATTGAAGCATATGACCCGTGACTTAAACTTACAAGATTCTGTTGAATTCATGGGGTCAAGGCCCGATGTTTCGGAATTGCTTAAGCACGCACATTTATTGGTAGCGCCTGCAGTGGGCGAAGAGGCGTTTGGGCGTGTATTGATTGAAGCTGGGGCTTGCCAAATCCCGGTCATAGCGAGCTGCATAGGTGGCATTGTCGATATTATTGAGGACGGCGTGGACGGATTTTTGGTCCCCGCATCAGACCCCTCGGCTTTGGCCGAGACTATCATCGAGGTTATTCGCAATCCTAGTCATGCCGCGCAAATGGCTGAGCGTTTGCAACGCAAAGTATATGATAAGTTCAACGATCAATTGATGTTTCAGAAGACATTGGATGTATATGTAGAAGTCCTTGAACGAAAAAGAATTTTAATTATCAAGCTAACGGCATTGGGCGACGTGATATTAAGTACGGCGAGCATTAAAGCCATACGAAACAAATTCCCTAAAGCGCATATCGCGGTATTGGTTGACAGAGCTTGTCGAGAAGTTTTGAAAGACAATCCATTCATTGATGACTTGATCACTATAGAAAAGCCCGCAGGCCATGATATCAATCGCTTGATTCGTTTGGGAAGGGTATTGGCTCGGGAGCGATTTGATTTGGTGATTGATTTACAAAATAATCGTCTGAGTAGAGTATTGGCTTATTTGTCGGGTTCATTTGTTCGCTTGGGATATAGAGTCAAAAAATATGATTTTTTATTGTCAAAATTAGTTTCTAATGCATCGGCTAATATCAATCCAGTCGACCATCAATTTAAATTACTCGCGTCGATTGGCGTTTCAAAAAGTGACAAGACTTTGGCTCTGGAATCTAATCAATCAAGTCGCTTGTGGCTGGCGGATTTTTTGAAAGGACATTGGATGGGCCAGGACCAAGTTCTGGTGGGCATTAACCCCGGTTCAAGCCCACAGTGGAAGACCAAGCAATGGTATGCCGAGCGTTATGCAAAGGTTATCGACGAATTATCGCATAACAATATCCGCGTTATACTCACTGGAACCAAACATGACACACAGCTTATTACTGACATTATGACGCATGCTAAATCCAAGCCGATCAACGCTTGTGCTAAGACGAGTATTCCTGAGTTAATTGCTCTAATTGAACGTTGCGAAGCCTTTATTAGCTCTGATTCAGCGCCCTTGCACATAGCCGCAAGTGTTAAGACTCCCTTTTTGGCCATATTTGGCCCCACAGATCCCCGTCGGCATGTACCCCCATCTAAGTTGAAGCACGCCGTTTTGTGGAAACAGCCTCAGTGCAGTCCTTGTTATTTGAAGAGATGCAAATTAGGAATGATTTGTATGAAAGACATAAGTGTTAATGACGTTTTGGCGCAGGTTAAGCGCTTATTAAACAACCAATCAATTCCACAAAATATTTAATGAGCTCAAAATGATTGCAATTAAACAGGTAGCGTCATTACGAGAGAATCGAAGTGATCTCGCTTTGGGCTTGAGATTGCTTCTTCACTGCTACGCGCTCATCGCAATGACGGTAGCTGGTCAATTGTAAAATGACTAAAATATTATTTTTAACCAATCATCTCAATCCGGGTGGAATCACGACCTATATTCGTCTTTTAACGAATGGATTAGACAAATCCAAATATGAAGTTGTGATTGTTTCCGGCGGTGGATTGGAGCTTGAAAGTTTTAGACGGAATGGTATTCGTTGCCATGCCATCCCTATGCATACCAGCTCCGAAGTTAACCCTAAACTGATTGGAGCTGCATATAAATTACGCCAAATCATAAATAATGAATCCGTTGATATTATTCATTGCCAAACACGCGTGGCGCAGGTGGTGTCTATGCTCGCTGGGCACCGATCATTGCCAAGAGTTTTTACCTGCCATGGTTATTTTAAGCAAAGGCTTGTTAGGCGCTTAATACCTTTGTGGGGTGAGGCTATTATTTCGATTTCTAAGCATGTTTCCAAACATTTGACTGAGAACTGGAACGTGAACGCCAGTAGAATTCGATTAATCTACCATGGCGTTTTGGCCAAAGACGAATCGGCTGCTCCAAAGTCTTGTCAGCGCTCTGAATTCGGAATTGGTCCCAAGGATATTGTGATTGGGCTAACTGGCCGATTTTCAAAAGTTAAGGGTTATGATTTGGCTTTGCGCGCCTTTTGCGCTTTGGAGCAAAAGGATAGACCTTTGAAGTTAATGCTGTGTGGTCGTGGTGAGGAAGAGCAAGCTTTAAGGCAAATGATACCCGAAGACAAACAGAATGATATTTTATTGGTTACTAGTCCGCTTGGCATGGAGCATGCAAAGCAGACATTTGATTTTGTCTGCGCGCCATCAAGGCGGGAGGGCCTCGGCTTATCAATTCTGGAGAGTATGCGCGATGGTTTGCCTGTTGTCGGTTCGAATGTGGGTGGCATTCCAGAGATAATCATACATAATAAAAATGGTTTATTGTTTAATATAGATCGTGTAGAGTCTTTGGTTGAGGCGATGCAATTCTACTGCGATCACGACGTTGAACGGATCCAGCATGGGCGTGCCGCCCAAGAACGCATTGCCACTCATTTTAGTCCTAAAACGATGGCTTCAAAAACAGCTGAATTGTACGATCAAGTTAAAAAAGGGTAATTAAATGAAGTGGTTTAAAAAACGATATTTATGGATTGTATTAGTGGTGTTGGCATATAGTTTGGCGTCTAACGCTTATATGACACCCATATTGATGTATCATCACATTGATGAGCGTTCCGAGGAATGGAAGCTGAGTGTTTCTCCAGAAAGCTTTAGGCATCAAATGGAATTCTTAAAAGCGCATCAATACAAAGTTTTGTCACTCAAAGACTATGTCGGATATTTGAAAGCGGGGAAGAAGCCGCCTAAGAAAAGTATTGTTTTGACGTTTGATGATGGCTATGACAATAATTTTATTAATGCATTTCCTGTTCTCAAAAAAATGGGGTTTGAAGCGACTATATTTATTCAAGGTGATGGCATTAATCGCGACGGGTATATGACAGATGAAGACATATCAATACTTTTGGATAATGGAATTAGTATCGGTAGTCATACGATGCACCATGGCTGGTTGCCCGAGTTGACAGGCGAGCAATTGGCGGTTGAAATTATAGAATCTAAAGATTATTTGGAGTCGTATTTTGATACTGAAATAACTTTATTCTCTTATCCAGGGGGTGGTTTTGATAAAAAAACGCGCGCAATGGTAATTGCCGCTGGGTATGAAGCAGCTACAGCAACTCATCCAGGCCCCGAATACGATGATCATGACATATATGCTTTGAAGCGCATTCGGATTTCTCGAACAGCAGATAATTTATTTGTTTTTTGGCTCAAAATTTCTGGCTTTTATACTCACTTTGAAGAGTGGCGTGATTAAAAGTATTAACTTGAGTGCATGACTTATGCCCGCAGCATTTGATAAAAAACCGCGGATACTAATTGTTGGCGTGGATTGGTTGGGTGACGTCATGATGTCTACGCCTTTGATTCGCGCAATTCGCAAAACCTACCCAGAGGCCTTTTTGGCTTACAGTACAACTCAACGGTGTTTACCTCTATTAAAAGATAACCCTCACCTAGACGCGGTGATAGCTTATGATGAAAAGGTATTTCTATTGGGAATACTGGACAATATTCGCTTGTGGTTTAAAATGCGTGAATATCACTTTGATCAAGCTTGGTTTTTGCATGGATCTAAAACACGCGCATTTGTAGCTTTTTTAGCAGGCATAGAGAAACGACTTGGCTTCCTGCGCAAGAATCGAAACATTTTCTACACACATGCAATAACCAGACCCTCCGCTTTGGAAGTCCATCGTGGCGACATCTATCTAGGGCTATTAGAATGCAAAACACCCGAGCTTGATGCAGAGCGTATGGAAATATGTATCAATGCCGAGGAATTGCAGGCCTGGCAAAAACAAGCCGCTCATTTGGGGGTTGAAGAAAAAAGACCGTATATTGTTTTGCATATAGGCGGGAATTGGGAAGCTAAGCGCTGGGATGCGCTTAAATTCAGAGCATTGATAAAAAAACTCATCAATGCGGGCTATTTCTGCGTTCTTTGTGGGACTAAAAGCGAATCTGAATTAACTCAATTGACACTAAAAGATATTCCTAAAACACAAGCAATTACATTGGCTGGACTGACAAGTCTCAGGGAATTGGCTTGCCTGATCAAGAATGCGCAATTATTGGTATCGAATGATTCGGGCCCGATTCATCTCGCCGCAGGTGTGGCCACACCTGCTGTGGGTATTTTTGGACCGACGAGCCCAGCATTGACCGCTCCCCGAGGTTTGGACGTATTTGAGGCCGTTTACCAACGAATCGGCTGTGAAGCCCCTTGCTATTATCAAGCTTGTGATTCGATTGCCTGCATGGACGCCATATCAGTCGATGACGTGTATATCAAAAGCATTCGAATATTAGAGAAGAGCCCTATTTGAAACCCCTGGAACAAAATAAAGTCCAGCGCATATTGCTGATTAGTTTTAATAATATTGGCGATAGTGTTTTGTCGTTGCCGGTATTTGAGTCGTTAAAAAACTATTTTAAAGATGCTGTTATTGACGTTGTGGTGGGTCCTCGAGCTGAAGTGGTTTATCAAAATATTCAAGGGCGCGGGGAGTTGTTGATATACCAAAATCGAGTTTCTTGGGGTGCCCGATATGCGTTTTTTAAACAGTTGAAAGATAATCATTATGATTTGGTGGTCGATCTTAAACGAACTTATTTTAGTTTTTTGGGTCGGCATAAAACGAGTTTTTTTTACCCTCGAAAAGGGCAGCATAAACGCGACCAACATTTGAGTGTTTTGGCCCAATTTGGCATACCCATACAATGGGGTGACGGTTCTATTGGCTTGGGCAAAAAGGCTGATGCAGTAATAGTTTTGGCTCCGGGCGCCATGAGTCATTTAAAGCAATGGCCGATGGAGCGCTTTGCAGCTTTGGCCGATCGCTTGATTCAAAAAAATGGTTGTCAAGTGCAGTGGATTGGCAGTAAAGATGACACATTGTTGATTGAACAAATTCAAGGCTTGATGGAGCGCCCATCCACTAATTTGGCCAAAAAAGGCGAGTGGTCAGTTAGCATTCAGTCGATTAGGGAATCTGCTCTATTAATCACAAATGATTCTGCACCTCTGCACATAGCCGATCATTATAAGATAAAGACCCTAGCTCTATTTGGTCCAACTAACCCCGAGTCTTATGGGCCGCAGCACACTTCATTGGGAGTGTTAAGCCAGAAGCTTGCATGCCAGCCATGTGAAAAAGCACAATGTTCCTTTAAACATGAGTGTATGAATGAGCTGACGGTTGACACGGTCTATCATCGCGCTACGCGACTCTTGAGTCACGAGAAGTTGAATATTTCTAACCACATCCTCGTTATTCGCTTAGATCGCATTGGTGACGTACTTTTGACATTTCCGGCCCTAGAGGCTTTGAAAAAATCTTTTGAGGGAAATGCCATAATTACATGGATGACCAGGCCATACGCCGCCGATTTGGCATCGCGGTGTCCAGATGTGGACGATGTCCTCGTTTATGATTACGCTAAAAAAACGGGAGCTCACCGGTTTTTACGAGGCTATTTAAAATTAGTACAACAATTAAGAAAGAGAAAATATAAAGCCGCCTTTATTTGCCACCCAAACTTACGTTCTTATTTATTATGCTGGCTTGCCGGTATTCCTATTAGAGTCGGCTATGACACTAAAAATAAATGGATGCTCACACATCTCGCTCCAGATCAAAGGAGGTTAGGTGAAAACCACGAATCTCAAAATACGCTGGATATTATCCGAGCTTTTGATAGTCACGCTGTTGGCAAAAATAATGCTCTGTCGTTGTTCGAAGAAGATTTTAGGCTGGCGCGTGAATTATTGGGTCGGAACGGTTGGGATGGCAAGTCAGACTTTATTGTCATACATCCCGACGCGAGTAGCAATTCTAAGCGATGGCCAGAAGAGCACTTCGCGCGTTTGATAAGCCTGATTAAGGGGAGGGGCGAATATTCCATAGTTCTTGTGGGACATGGGAATGCTATGCAACTTAATCAAAATATAACTCAGCAAATCAAATGCCCAGTGATTGATTTGAGTAATCAAACCCCATTGATTGTGCTGGCTGCCATATGTCGCTTGTCTAAAGTTGTGGTATCTAATGATTCTGGCCCGGCCCATATCGCTGCAGCCTCGGGGGCTAATGTCGTATCTATTTTTGGCCGCACAGAACCGGGTTTGAGCTGGAAGCGCTGGAAGCCACTTGGGTCAAATGCTCATGTGGTGGCCAATGATATTGGCTGTGCCGTGTGCTTGGCTGAACAATGCCCGATTAACTTTGAATGCCTTAAGACGCTTGCTCCAGAGAGGGTTTTGGACAGCGCTCTAAAGCTCCTCGTTTGACCAACAACAGAGCCTTTTTATTTTCTAATACATAATCTTAGGTATTTTAGGTAAAATACCACGTTCGAATAAATAGGAGTTGCATTCAAGCTAAACCCGGATATTGCATTAGAGAGTCAATTCTTTCATAAGTAATTGACGTATATCGCCCTGAGAAAATCGCCTCAGTACCAATAAGGTGCATCGGCCATTTCCTCAAAACGTTATCCACCAATTACTTAAAAAATAATAAGACTTCTAATGCAAAATCCGGGTTAAATAGCCTATAATAGATATTCTTACATAATCTTGGTTAAAATGAATTTTTAGGATAGGGTATTTGCAGTCATAATGAAAGAATTAGACTTTAATCGCATAAGAAATATTGTTAATGGATTTTCACGCGCCAAAGTATTAGTGGTAGGTGATTTGATTTTGGATGAATTTATATGGGGAGAAGTCACGCGCATTTCTCCTGAAGCGCCTATACCTGTAGTGCATGTTAAATCAGAGAGTTTTATACCCGGTGGGGCTTGCAACGTGGCTGCCAATATAAGGTCCATGCAAGGCAAGGTACAAGTTTCTGGCGTTATAGGCAAAGAAGGCCGTGGACGCATGCTCATTGATTTATTGCGAGATGCACAAATTGGCGTGACGGGCGTGGTCAAAGACCCTCTGCGCCCCACTATTCTCAAAACGCGAGTGATAGCTCACAAACAACAAGTTGTGCGTATTGATAGAGAGAAATTGGTGCCGCTTAAGGCATCTA
>JBLINS010000082.1:0-8489 GCA_047639455.1 Candidatus Omnitrophota bacterium | reverse complement strand
TTAAGGGAGTTTCGGACATTACTCCTGCCCTTTACGCTTAAAGAACTTTTTCAAATTACCAACAAAATTTTCCTTGTCTTTAGGGTCTTCCTTTGCTGGCTCAGCTTCTGCTTTTTTCGGCGCTTCGACAACTTCCGAAACTATTTGTTTTGTCTTTTTAGTTATTTTTTCAGGCGCTGCTGATTTCGGAGCAATATCTTCCTCATGGCTATGGTCATGATCAGGCTCTGGTGCTGGTGCATTCTTTTTCGCTTCAGCTTCGAGCAATGCTTGTTTCTTTTCTTTTGTTTCTGCTTTACGCGCGATTAGCTTTGAAAATTCATCAGTTTTTTCAACAAATTCCAATAAAGCCATTGGAGCCGCGTCACCCTTGCGAGGATTCATGTGCAGCACCCGCGTGTAACCGCCCGGTCTATCGGCAAACAATGGTGCGAGCTCGGTAAATAGTCGCTTTGTCATCGTTCTGTCTTGTAGAATAGCAAAAGCCTGGCGTCTAGAATGAACGCTGTCTGTTTTGCCCAAAGTTATTAACTTATCAGCTAAACGTTGTGCTTGCTTGGCTCTAGGATGTGTTGTCTGAATTCTCTGATGAATGATGAGATTCTTCACCAACCCTTCCAAAAGCGCCTTGCGTTGTGATGTGCTTCTTTTAAGTCTGGTTCTAGCGACTCTATGTCTCACTACACACTCTCCTGCTGCTGCTGTTGCATACCAACCAAACGGCTAATATCAACTTTCATTCCAAAAGATAGGCCCATTGTTTCCAAAATTTCTCCGATTTCATTAAGAGATTTTTTACCAAAATTACGATATTTGAGCATTTCTGCTTGTGTGCGGCAAACAATTTCACCAATTGTTTTGATATGCGCTTCGCTTAAGCAATTAGCGCTTCTAACTGACAATTCCAATTCTGCAACAGATTGATTGAGGCGTCTGTAAAAATCTTCGTCGTCATTAGCATCCGCAACTGGCTCAACCGCCTGTTCAACTTCCTCATCGGGTAATTGGCCCAAATTTACAAAAACACCAATTTGTTGTTGAAGAATATTGGATGCATAAAGTATCGCATCCTTGGGAGAAACGGCGCCATTCGTCCACACTTCCAAAACTAAGCGATCATAATCAGTGATTTGACCAACGCGTGTGTCCTCAACCCGATACGCAACACGTTTAACAGGCGAATAAACAGAGTCAATGGGAACCAAACCAATTGGCTGATCTTCTCTTTTATTTTGCTCCGCAACAACAAAACCTCTACCTCTAGTTACTTGCATCTCAAGCTTGAATCGCATGTTCTTATCCAATGTGGCGATGTGCAACTCAGGATTAATCACCTCGATAGTTCCATCAGTCGTGATGTCGGCGCCTGTGATAGTGCCTTTCTTCGTGACATCAATGGTTATAGTTTTGATATCACGTGTATGACTTTTCAAAACCAAACTCTTGATGTTCAATATAATTTCAGGAAAATCTTCCAATATTCCCGAAATTGAAGAAAATTCATGGTCAGCGCCTTCAAGCTTAATACCGCTAACGGCAGCCCCTTCTAATGAGGACAATAAAACGCGTCTCAATGAATTACCTACTGTGGCGCCAAAGCCTCTTTCAAACGGCTCTGCAATGAATTTTCCATATTTATCTTTTGCTGTCTCTTCATCAAGAACAACAGATTTTGGCATTTCAAATGATCTTAAAACGACACCCATGGCATCACCCTCCTAAAATTATTTAGAGTACAACTCAACAATGAGTTGTTCTTCAACTGGAAATTGTATATCGCTTCTTTCGGGAAGCCTCATTACCTTAGCAGCCAAATCTTTGTCATTAACATCAATCCAACTATTTGCTACGGAATCTTTAATCTCTTTATATGTTTCCTGAACCCTCTTTGCGCGTTCAGGCTTAACATTGAGACTGATTTCATCAAGTGCTGATACTTGAAAACTAGCAATGTTTACTTTACGCCCATTGACTTTAACTGCTCCGTGCGACACAACTTGTCTTGCATGCGCTCGTGTAACAGTTAGGCCTGTGCGGTATAGCACATTGTCTAATCTACGCTCCAATAAGCAGAGCAGTTCAGCGCCTGTAACGCCTTTAGATTTAGCAGCTTTCTTAAAATAATTACGAAATTGTTTTTCTAGAACTCCGTAAATACGTTTCACTTTTTGCTTTTCTCTTAACTGTAAACCAAAATTACTTTGTTTGCCACGCGTATTAGCGCCATGTTGACCAGGTGCAAAATCACGCTCTAATTGACCCGAACGTTTAGAAAGGACAGATTTAAGAAATAAATCTACGCCCTCTCGGCGCGCTAATCTATTTTTTGGACCGATATACCTAGCCATTAGACTCTCCTCCTTTTTGGCGGACGGCATCCATTATGAGGTATGGGCGTCACATCTTTAATCATTGTTACTTGGAGTCCGCAGGCAGATAAGGCTCTAATCGATGATTCACGACCAGATCCAGGGCCCTTGACATAAACTTCCACACTTTTCAAACCATATTCTTGTCCCTTTTTCGCAGCAGCCTCTGAAGCTGTTTGCGATGCAAAAGGAGTTGATTTCTTTGAGCCCTTAAAACCCATTGAGCCAGAAGAAGACCAAGCAATCACATTACCGCTCTTGTCTGTAATGGTGATATGAGTGTTATTAAAAGTAGCTAGAATATGCACAACACCATTTGGGACATGCTTTGTGATTTTCTTTCTAGCTTTGAATTTTTTATTCTTAGCCATTATTTTGTCTCTTTCTTTTTGCCTGCCATGGTTTTCTTAGGACCCTTGCGAGTGCGTGCATTTGTTTTTGTTCTTTGACCTCTGACAGGTAATGATTTTTTATGCCTAATACCACGGTAGCAGCCTATATCCATCAAGCGCTTTATATCGAGAATCATTTCGCGCCTTAGGGTACCCTCGTGCTTTATTTCTTTTTGTATATAAGTAGATATGCGAAGCACTTCGTCTTCAGTGAGATCTTTAGCCTTAACATCTGTCTGAATATTAGTTGCTTTTAAAATGCGTTTGGCAACTGTGTTACCAACGCCATAAACATACGTAAGCGCTATTTCAATCCTTTTTTCTTTTGGAATATCAATTCCCACTACTCTTGGCATATCAAATGTCCTTTCAGAACTAACCTTGTCGTTGCTTATGTTTTGGGTTTTTTGAGCAAATTACAAAAACAACCCGATTTCTTCTAACTACCTTACAATCTCCACAAATTTTTTTAACGCTTGATCTTACTTTCATCTCAAAAACCTCACTATTTCGATCTATAAGTAATACGACCTCTAGATAGGTCGTATGGTGATAATTCTATGCTAACTTTATCACCCGGTAATATGCGTATGTAATGCATGCGCATTTTCCCCGAAACATGGGCTAATACTTTATGCCCGTTTTCTAATTCTATGCGAAACATAGCATTAGGTAGGGCTTCGTAGACTTTGCCTTCTACTAGTATTGCATCTTCTTTAGCCATCTTGGGTAATTACCTCACGTCCATTTTCAGTTATCAATATTGTATTTTCGTAATGGCAAGAAACTTTGCCATCAGCCGTCACTACAGTCCAACCGTCTTCTAAAACTTTCGTTTCTTCAGTGCCTAAGTTAATCATAGGTTCAATCGCAAACGCCATACCAACTTCAATTTCTGGCCCCTCATTCGGTTTGCCATAATTAGGTATTTGCGGTTCTTCGTGCAAATTCGAGCCGATTCCATGGCCAACGTATTGTTTCACAATGCCATATCCATAAGGATTAACGTGTGATTCAACGGCATGCGATATATCAGAAATGTGATTTCCCGTCTTTATTTGCCCTATACCTTTATCCAGTGATTGTCGCGTCACTTTCATTAAATTTAAAATTTCCTTAGAAACATCTCCAACGGCAAACGTTCTAGCCGCATCGGCAAAAAAACCGTGCACAATGGCTCCAACGTCTACCCCAACAATGTCGCCATCATTCAAAAGGCGATCGCCAGGAATGCCGTGTACGATTTCATCGTTAACCGAGGCGCATATAGTTGCTGGAAAACCGTGATAGCCCTTAAAAGCAGGTTTGGCATTATTTTTTATGACTATCTCATATGCCATTTGGTCAAGATCACCAGTTGTTATGCCCGGCTTGATTTCCTTGGCAATCTTTTCAAAGATCAATTTGATAATGGCGCCTGCTTTTCTCATATGGCCAAATTGAATTTCGGTCTTGTGAGTAATCATGACACTAATCTAACAAATCTGACAATTTTGTATTCGTGCTATCCACATCTTCATTGCCGCTAAATTCTGTAAGCAAATTCTTTTCGCGGTAAAAATTAATTAATTCTTTGGTTTGATTATTATAAACTTCCATACGATTAGCTACCGTTTCTTCTTTATCATCATCCCGCTGAATCAATTTTTCACCGCTCACATCGCAAATGCCCTCAACTTTCGGCATTAATAACGGATTATAAATATTATAAATTCTTCCGCTGATAGGTCCTACTCGCCTACCAGACAATCTTTTCATAATTGTGTCCCTAGCGGTATTCAAATAGATTACGTGCGTAAGGTGTCTTCCAATGCGATCTACAACCTCTGCTAACGCCAAAGCCTGCTCTCTTGTCCTAGGAAAACCATCTAGCATATAACCAACTTCGGTATCGCTATCGTTCAATCGTTCTTTAACCATCGATATAACCAAATGATTCGGGACCAACTCACCCTTATCCATCAAAATTTTTGCTGTAATGCCTAATTCCGTTTCTTGAGCTATTTGATCCCTTAAGAGAGCGCCCGTAGAAATGTGAACAATTCCATACTTCTCAGAGAGAAATTCTCCGGCGGTTCCTTTACCGGCACCCGGAGGTCCAAGAAGTATAACATTTCTCATATTCGGTATTAAGAAAATCTACCTCTGATGCGACCGCGTTTCATAAATCCGTCATAGTGACGCATGAGCAATTGAGATTCGATTTGTTTCATCGTATCCAATGCGACTCCAACCACGATCAACAGACCAGTCCCACCAAAAAAATCAGCAACAGTATAAGGAATATGCAACCACTTTGTTACAAAATCAGGGAATATGGCAATGAGAGCCAAGAATACACCACCAGGTAAAGTTATCCGGTTAATTATATAATCAAAAAATTCTGCAGTTGGCCTGCCTGGACGTACACCAGGTATAAAGCCTCCATATTTCTTCATATTGTCAGCAACTTCAATCGGGTTAAATGATATAGCGGCATAAAAATAGCAGAAGAAAACAATTAAAAGAACATAAATAAAACTATAGATACCGCCGCCTGGACGAATCGACTGCGCCATGCTTTGTATGAACGGATTCGGCACAAATACGCCAATGGTCGCTGGGAACAAAATAATAGATTGGGCGAATATTATAGGTATAACGCCACCTTGATTAACCTTAAACGGGATAAACGTACTCTGACCACCAACCACTTTCCGTCCAACAATTCGCTTGGCATATTGCACCGGTATTTTTCGCTCACCCTGCGTCAGCATAACCACGGCCACAATGGCGGCGGTCATAACGGCAAACATAAAAATTGCAACCAATGGATCCATTTGACGTGCGCTTGAATCAAATGGGGATATTAAGCTTACTATTTGAAATATTCCCGTTGGGACGCGTGAGATAATTCCCGCTGTAATTATTAGCGAGATTCCATTACCTATTCCCTTTTCTTGTATTTGCTCTCCAAGCCACATAATAAACGCTGTTCCTGTAGTGAGTGTGAGTATCGTCAATAAACGAAAAGACCAGCCTGGGAATGGAACGATTTCTAAACCACTAAAGTGCTGCGGGTTTTCTAACCACAGCGAAATAAAAAATGATTGCATGAGGGCCAAGCCGACTGTTCCATAGCGCGTATATTGCGTTATTTGCTTTCTGCCAGCTTCACCCTCTTTTGATAATTTTTCAAGCTTAGGCACGACCACAGTCAGCAATTGTATGATAATCGAAGCAGAAATATATGGCATTATTCCAAGTGCAAATATGGTTAACCTTTGCACAGCCCCACCAGAAAACATGTTCATAATTCCAAACAATGTTCCGCCCTGACCCTCAGCCAATTTTGCAAAAAATTGTGCTAATTTTGCTCCGTCAATTCCGGGCGTGGGTATAAAAGCCCCAAGTCGATAGACTATCAACATCCCCAATGTGAAGAATATCTTTTTCTTCAGATCAGGAATTTTAAAGACGTTCAGAAATGGTGCTAACATTATTTACTAATTTCCTTCGTCTCAAATTTGCCACCAGCTTTTGTAATCTTTTCTAGTGCAGATTTCGTGATAGCGTCGGCTGATACCGTTATCGCTCGCGTTATATCACCATTTCCAAGTATCTTGATTGGAACACGCTTTGAGCGTATCAATCTAGACTTCAATAATGTGTTGATATCAAAGTATTCGCCGGTTAAATTTTCCAGATCACTCAATTTAACAATCTGGAATTTAATTTTTGCATCGGCAGACATACCAATTTTTGGCATTGTTCGAATAAGTGGCATTTGACCACCTTCAAAGCCCTCCCACGCACCGGGACCTCTTGCCTTTTGGCCTTTATGACCACGGCCAGCTGTTTTGCCAACGCCTGAACCTGGTCCACGGCCAACACGTTTAATTTTAGTCTTCTTGCTCGGGTGAGGCTTGATTTCATGTAAATAGCTCATAGTTTGCCTTATTCTTTCGACCTAATTAGTTTATTGAAGTGCTCGTATTTTCTTTAGTTACCATCTCACGCAAACCACGTATCGTAGCTTGAATAACATTAAGCTGAGTTTGCGAACCCAGTGATTTGGTTAAAATGTCCTTAATTCCCGCGCATTCACAAACCGCTCGTACTGCGGCGCCTGCAATAACACCAGTACCCTCAGACGCAGGCTTCATAAATACTTTAGCTGCGCTAAATCTAACGGTAACCTGATGTGGAATTGTGGTTCCGTTAAGCGGCACAGGTTCAATATGGTTCTTTGCGTGTTTAATGCCCTTTTGGATTGCGTCTACAACCTCGCGCGCTTTACCAATTGAAAATCCAACTTTGCCTTTGCCATCGCCTACAACCACGAGGGCCGAAAAAGAGAAATTCTTACCGCCAGATACGACTTTCGACACTCTATTGACAGCAACAACTTTCTCTATAAATTCGCTATCTCTTTGCTCGCGACGACGACGGCGCATTGGTTTTCTAGCACCACCACCGCGTTTTTGCTTCGCATAAGGATCTATAACACCCAGTTTTTGATCGGCGCCTGCTTCTGCCCCTGGTTTTGTACCTGGTTTTACTGTTTTGTCTGAAGTTTTATTATCTGATTTCTCGGCCACAATATTTCCCGTCTATTTAAAAATTTAAACCAGCTTTACGTGCAGAATCTGCAAATGCCATGATTCGACCGTGATAAAGATAGCCACCCCTGTCAAAAACCACATCTTTAATACCTTTAGTGCTCGCAGCTGTCGCTAACGCCTCACCTAGCTTTACTGCCGCTTCAATGTTTCCGCAACTTTTAAGCTGTGATTTCATTTCTTTGCTGCGCGTAGATACACCGGCTAATGTGATGCCGGTTAAATCATTAACTATCTGCGCTTGCAAATGATTAAGGCTTCTGCAAACAGAAAGTCTTGGCCTAGCTTCAGTTCCAACCACTTTCTTGCGAACACGTCTTTTTCTTAATACCAAATTGGATTTGTTTTGTATTTTTCTTTTCATTATTTGGATACCGATTTTCCTGCTTTGCGGCGCACAACTTCGTCCGAATAGCGGATTCCTTTTCCTTTATAGGGTTCAGGCTCATAGAAAGACCTTATTTTAGCGGAGAAAAAACCGACTAATTGTTTATCAATACCCGCTATAGTCACCTCAGTTGGTGTCGCAGTTTTGACTTCCAAGCCTGTTGGTATATCCAAATCAATGGGATGACTAAAACCTAATAATAGGTTAATGGAATTCCCTTTAACTTGGGCTTTAAAACCCACGCCTTCAATCAATAACTTTTTTTCATAACCAAGCGTTACGCCTTTGACCATATTGTTAATTAATGCTCGCGTTGTACCATGCTTTACTTTATTAGGAATGCTATCATTTGGCCTTTTGACTGTAATGATATTTTTGTCTATGCTCACTTCGATCGGGCTCAGTGGCACTTGGCTAAGTTTGCCTTTAGGGCCTTCAACTAATATAGCGCCGCCGACATTCTTAACTACGACGTTAGCAGGTATTTCAATAATTTTATTACCAATACGTGACATTACCAAGCCCTCAATATAATTTCGCCACCAACTTTTTGCTTATAAGCTTGACGGCCAGTCATAACGCCTTTTGACGTTGTGAGTACATTAATACCCAAACCGTTCAGCTCCAATGGCATTTTTTTCGCCTCAGAATAACGTCTTAAGCCCGGACGTGAAACTCTTTCAAGATGCCTGAGTTTTCGTAGAACGACGCCCTTAATTGATCCAGGGACTCTCAAATA
>JBLINS010000081.1:0-8608 GCA_047639455.1 Candidatus Omnitrophota bacterium | reverse complement strand
AGGAGTGATTAATTCGCCTTCAATAGTGACATTGTCACCAGGCATAATCATTTCAGTGCCTTCAGGTAACTTCAATGTTCCAGTCACATCTGTTGTGCGGAAATAAAATTGGGGACGGTAACCATTAAAGAAAGGCGTGTGTCTACCACCTTCTTCTTTAGTTAGGATGTATACTTCACCCTTAAACTTTTTATGTGGTGCAATGCTGCCGGGCTTAGCTAAGACCATACCTCTTTCAAGGTCGCCTTTTTCAACACCGCGAAGAAGAATTCCAACATTGTCCCCTGCCATACCAGAATCTAGTAATTTGCGGAACATCTCCACACCTGTAACAACACTTTTCTTAGTGTCTCTTAGGCCTAAGATTTCAATTTCTTCACCGACATTAATTTGGCCTCTTTCGATACGACCAGTACCAACAGTTCCACGACCAGTAATTGAGAATACATCTTCAATAGGCATGAGGAAAGGTTTGTCTGTTTCGCGAGCAGGCTCAGGGATAAAGTCATCAACGGCTTGCATTAAGTCTAGTATTGGTTTAGCAATAGCAGGATCACTTGGACTTTCTAATGCTTTTAATGCAGAACCACGGATGATAGGAGTGTCATCACCGGGGAATTTATATTTTGATAATAATTCACGAATTTCTAATTCAACTAATTCAAGTAATTCATCGTCATCAACTGTGTCGCATTTATTTAAAAATACAACAATTGCAGGTACACCCACTTGACGCGCTAAAAGGATATGCTCTCTTGTTTGAGGCATTGGACCATCGGCTGCAGATACAACCAAAATACCGCCGTCCATTTGTGCAGCCCCTGTGATCATGTTCTTAATGTAATCAGCATGACCTGGGCAATCCACATGTGCATAATGGCGACTAGCAGTTTCGTATTCAACATGGCTCACATTAATTGTAATACCACGCTCTTTTTCTTCAGGTGCATTATCGATTTGGTCAAAGGCTTTGGCTTCTCCACCACTAGCTACAGCCAAAACATTAGTTATGGCAGCTGTCAATGTTGTTTTACCGTGATCAACGTGACCAATAGTTCCGATATTTAAATGTGGTTTATTGCGTTCAAACTTTTCTTTTGCCATGTGGCCTCCTGGTTACGATCCATTAGAGTAGTTAAATTATAAAAAAATCTGGAGCTGCAGACCGGAATCGAACCGGTGACCTCTTGCTTACCATGCAAGTGCTCTACCTACTGAGCTACTGCAGCCGGTTGAAGCACTTTAAATCTACAAATCAACTTCATCACAACCCTCTTCCCTATATACATTCTTCCCTATATATAGCTATGATAATACAATAAGACATTGTGACGTACTAGCTGACAGTAAGCGAGCATTATACATTGCTGGATGATTATGTCAAGAGAAGATTTGAGGAGGGCTTATTTTATTAGGGACGGAAAAAAGTCAGAACAAGGACATAACACAAAGTTTGTGCCACCCAGGCAAAAGAGTAGCGGTTTTTAACGCCCTCTACCGCGCCATGCGCGGAATTCAGTCCACGATTCGCATCTAATAGCCGCTGGAAAGCAGTCAGGTGAGCCAGCAACCCGAGTAATATCACAATCATAGCGGGGTTAAGCAAAAGCATGCCAAACCCAATCACAATCATCCGCTCTGGTCGCTCCCAATATCCCCCGCCGGCCAAATAACCCAAGCTATGACTTCTAGCCCTGATGTAACTAATGCATACAGCAGCCAATAAAGCGCTGATGGCAAAAGCCGCCAAAACCATTCGACCTTGTCCCACAAAGTACACACACAATCCAAAAAAATAACAAAAATCACTATAGCGATCTACAACTGAATCCAGCAATGCACCCATAGCTGAATCAGAGTTTTGATACCTCGCCAACCGCCCATCCAAAACATCACAAACCCCCGCAAACGCAAACGGAACCACAGCCAATTGAATCCGCCCTACCCCAAGACAATACCCCGCACCAACACTAAACCCCAAACCCAAAAAAGTCACCCAATTCGGCCTAATCCCCAATCTAGTAAGTGTTCGCAAAAGCATCCCCATCCCCACATTCTACACCACAAACCACCCACAAACTAAACCAACCAAACCAACCAAAATACAAAAAGCATGAAATGGGACGCAAACACAGCGCTCGAAGAGCGCCATAAACCAAAGAAGAGCCTCAAACATAGTGCTCGAAGAGCGCTATAAAACTAATGAAGAGCATCGATCAAAGTGCTCGAAGAGCACTATAAAACTAATGAAGAGTATCGATCAAAGTGCTCGAAGAGCACTATAAAACTAATGAAGAGTATCGATCAAAGTGCTCGAAGAGCACTTTGGAGCGGGAGAAGGGAATCGAACCCTCGTATACAGCTTGGAAGGCTGTCGTTCTACCACTGAACTACTCCCGCAAAAGAAGCTTGCGCAGCAAGTAGACTAAACTTGCGAAGCAAGTAATGCATTCTTACGAAGTAAGAATAAGACTTTTATAAATTTATATTTTTTTTAGCTAGTTTTTGTTCTGGCGAGGAAGACATTCGAATTTAATTTCGACGCGTATATGGAAATACGTTAGAAATTATATTCGGATGTCTGACGAAGTCAGAACAAAAACTAGCAAAAAAAATGGGCAGGACAGGATTCGAACCTGTGAAGACGTAAGTCGACAGATTTACAGTCTGTTGCGTTTGGCCACTTCGCTACCTACCCTAAATATAAATGAACAAATTATGGAGCTGGAAGTCGGGGTCGAACCGACGACCTACGGTTTACAAGACCGTTGCTCTACCAACTGAGCTATTCCAGCAAATAAAATTAATAATAAACTTACTTAACCAAGCCTGCTTTTAGCATCGTCTTTACGCTTCGCTTAGCTTCTAAATATTTAAAAATGATAGGTAATTCATCAATTAAATCACCTGCGATCAAGCTCGCCATACTATACCGTCTTTTAAAACGATCTGCTGCACTTCCGTGTATGTGAGCTCCTAAACAAGCGGCATCAAATGCGCCAAAACCCTGCGCGATGAGTGCGGTTATGATACCAGTTAGAACGTCACCCGTCCCGCCTGTTGCCATACCAGCATTGCCACTACTATTTACGAAGACATCACCGCTCGGATTGGCCACAATTGTACGGTGGCCCTTGCAAAGCAGGACACAATGATACTTGGTTGAGAGGCGTTTTGCAACCATCATTCTTGATTTTAAATTTGACTCTAGTTCTACGCCAAATAATTTCCTAAATTCACCATCATGTGGTGTGAGAACCATCTCGCCGCCTGCTCTTTGTAGTAGCCATTTAGCATCTAGAGAATTCAAACCGTCGGCATCTATCACCATGGGTATGTTCAATATCTTTAATGCCAATTTTACTAATTCCGTATTACCTGGCGAAACGCCTAGACCGCATCCAATCCCCAATACGCTCGCCTTGCTTAAACCATTTAAAAAATGATGAATTCGCTGAGACGACAACGGGAGTCCTCCGCTGAGACGAAGCTCACAAGTCAGTGCTTCCGGCAGACTAACTCCAAGTATGTTCAAAGTCGATGCATCGGTGGCTAATGTAACTTTACCGGCGCCAGAACGCAAACACGCCTTGGTTGCTAAGTAAGCAGCCCCTGCCATACCAGCTGATCCTACGCATAAAAAAGCATGTCCATAATCCCCCTTATGGGATTGGTGGTTACGCTTGAATGAAGTCTTATTTTCTACTGATGACACAAATGGCACTTGCTAAGGATGTTGTGTGCGTCAGACTTATCGAAATTTTATTCTTTGTCATTAATCGTCTTAGAATCTTATTAGGTGAGCAACTTCCAATATACGGCTGACCCGCAACGCCCTTATGAAAGCATATATCTTTTAATTGAATATCATGCCCCAAAGCCCCAAATGCCCTTAAGCAGGCTCTTTTAGCGGCTAGGCGTGCTGCCAGCGATTCCGCACCAAAGCGTCTTTGGTTGGCAATTTTTAGTTCAGCTTGGCAATAAATACTCTTTAGCTTTTTTTCACTAATCGGAAAGTCTGATATCGTGCATGTATCACATACAATCATCAAATTGTTTTTTTTGGTTGGATGGCCTCATGCATTCTGCGAACAGAATCATCAAGTCCAGAAAATATGGCTTCGGCAATAATTGCGAATCCAATATTGAATTCAGAAATTCCCTCTAAGGCGGCTATGTCTTCAACATTATCATAATCTAAACCGTGGCCAACGTGGACCATCAGCCCCAACTCCTTGCCGGTTTGGATGGCATCACTAATGTCCCGAATACACTTAGACTTATGCTCAATACCTGTCGCATTAGCATAGTCGCCAGTATGAATCTCAATAGCCTCGGCCCCAGATTCTTTTGCCGCAATAATTTGATTAGTCTGCGGATCCACGAATAAAGATAAAGAAATTTCTTGCGCCTTAAATTTCTTCGCTAAGTCTTTTATTTGGTCCAACATGGCGATCACGTTTAAACCAGATTCAGTCGTTCTTTCTTCGCGCTTCTCTGGCACCAACGTCACCGCATCAGGCTTTGTTCTCAAAGCAATCTCAACGATTGACGGGTCAACCGACATTTCGAGATTTAGCTTAATAGTCAATTTGCGCTTAAGCTCCTCCAAATCAGAGTCTTGAATATGTCGTCGATCTTCACGCAAATGCACGACAATTGAATCAGCGCCCGCAGCCTGACATCTAAGAGCAGCCTCTACCGGACTTGGATAAATATGACCGCGCGCTTGCCTCAAGGTGGCGACATGATCAACATTAACACCCAAATAAGCCATGACTATATATTTCCCTCAAGCTTTTCTATTGGTATAGTTACTTCCACGACTTGCGATTCACCAGAAAGATGAATACCCGCGACTGATTCTAATGGTATAGATTTGGTTGTTTTTCTTTTAGTTTGGCTGATATCGATAATGGCAGTTTCCGCCGAGGCGGTCTCGTCCAATAATGCTTCAGGGCCAATCAAAGTAACCTTGGGCGGATTAACTCGCACTCGATCGGAAACCAATCTATAGCCCTCTGGCGGAGACGAGGCGAATCTAACTTTAACTGGCACTGTTTTGGCTGTTAACTTAATTAGTTTATACGAAGGGTCGCTGACATTACTGGACGATTCTTTAACCAAGTGATTAGTATAGCCATATGTAATCAATGCCAATATCAATGCAATAAAAACAAAATTCCAATTTTGTTTATCCGGTAGTTTCATTTTTTTTCTCCGAAATAAATATGGCCAACCACCAAGGTTTTTCTTCTGGCTTATTGGCCTGAAATAGATTTAGAATTCTTTTCTTAATTTCTTGCGTTGATAAATCCCGAACCAACTCACCTCTTTCAGCAAATGATAAGTGTCCCGTTTCCTCAGAAATGACAATCGCAGCAGCATCCGTCTCTTCAGTCAATCCCATTGCGGCTCTGTGACGCGTGCCTAATTGCTTGGAGATTCGTTGACTACTCGTCAACGGAAATAAACAACCAGCTGACTCAATTCGGCCGCCACGAATAATAACGCCTCCATCATGCAGGGGTGTGTTTGGCATGAATATGGTAGAGATTAACTCAAAGCTTATTTCCGCATCAATGGGCACTCCACTCTCTGCATATTGCTTTAAACTAACTTCACGCTCAAAAGCAATAATAGCGCCAATTCTTTTACTCGAAAGAGCGGATACGGTTTTGCTAATTTCATCAACAATCTTTTCTTCCTTAAGCGGCACTTTAAAAATCGGGTTCTGGCCAATCCTTCTCAAGCCCCGCCGCAATTCACTTTGGAATACAACCAAAAATCCAATAACAGAAATTGGTAATATTTCACTCATCAGCCGACTAATACTACTCAAGCCCAATAATTCAACAACAACAAAGAATAAAAATATAACCAAAAGTCCCTTGAGAACCTGAATCGCCCCAGTGCTGCGTAGGAATTTGAGTAATGTGTAGAAAGCATACCAAAACACAACCACCTCAAGGCAGGGCTTCCACATCTCGCTAATATATGCTGTCAATTGTTCCAAGTAATTCATAATTTTCTCGTTTTTTTATATATATCACGAACCAAAACAGCGTCTATAATATCATGAACTCGCAAAATTGAAGCTCCATTTTGCAAAGCGCATAAATGCAACAAATTATTAGCTTCTTTTGAAGCGCCGTCGTCTAGACCAAAGCATTTATTTATAAAGGATTTTTTTGATAAGCCAATCACAATGGCGTGTTGCTCAATCGTCAAATCACTTATATCTCTAAGTATTTGCAAACAATCCGTGGGTGATTTACCAAATCCAATGCCGGGATCAAACGCAAGCCTCTCAGCTGATACCCCACAATCAAGCAATCTAGCCAATGTTCGCGTGAAAAAAGACTTTATCTCACTATTCAAATCTTCATAAGAAGTGTCCGCTTGCATAGTGGATGGCGTTCCGCGCATGTGCATAGAAATTAGAGAAAGTTTATTTTGGCTAATAAAGATAGGGATGCGATCATCTTGCCACGTCGCATGTATGTCATTAATAATATCAACGCCATAATGTGCACCCATTTGCATCACATTAAACTTGGATGTATCAATTGAGATTGGAGCAACTTTTTTTTGTTTGAGTAATTTTAATACTGGCTCTAAGCGCTTCAATTCTTCCTCCACGCTAATTTCCAGAGAACCAGGCTTAGAAGTTTGCGCTCCAATATCAATGATGTCAGCTCCATTAGCCGTCATTTGGATGGCATGGTCTGCTGCTCTATGAGGATCTAGATAGACTCCACCATCAGAAAAAGAATCTGGAGTGACGTTTAATATACCCATAATGAGTGGGGTCTCTGTGACGTCATGTGAGACATCTCCAAAGCGGTATATTTTATTATTGTAAGATTGGGATTGGCTAGTCTTGAGACGGGGCGTCATTACTTGATGCCTCCGTTGGCAATTCTAAGTTCAAAAATTCGCGGATTTCAGAAGCGTCTAAAGTCTCTTTTTCCATTAATGTTTTGGCTAATAGATGTAATTGATCTTCATGCAGCATTAGTATTTCTTTGGCTTTTTTATAAGCATTATCAACCAATTCTTTAATCTCTGTATCAATCAATCTAGCAGTTTCATCAGAGTAATTATTATCTCCACCCATGTCATGGCCCAAAAAAACCATTGATTGATCTTTGCCTAGTGACATTGGGCCTAGTTTATCACTCATGCCATAATTACAAACCATACTTCTTGCCGTTTGTGTTACTTGTTGCAAATCATTTTGCGCTCCAGTTGTGATGTCACCAAAGATTATTTCTTCAGCTACACGCCCGCCTAATGCAATGGGCAATTCAGCCAAGAATTCTTTGCGTGAACGGTAGCTCCGATCTTCGTGAGGCACAAACATTGTGTAACCGCCTGCCATGCCTCTAGGTACGATAGTTACCTTATGCAATGGATCGGCGATTGGAGTGTGCAAAGATACAAGCGCATGTCCTGATTCGTGATATGCAGCAATTCTCTTTTCTTTGTCGGATATTTTTTTACTCTTACGCTGAGGCCCTGCAATGACTCTCTCGATAGACTCTTGTAGATCACTTAGATCGACTGTCTCTTTATTTAAACGAGCTGCTAATAATGCAGCTTCATTAATCAAGTTTGCCAAATCTGCGCCAGAAAAATTCATTGTTTGACGCGCGATAGTCCTCAAGTCCACATTCTCATTCAATTTAATATTGGCCGCATGCACTTTTAGAATAGCATCACGACCTTCTAGATCTGGTTTAGAAACGATGACTTGTCGATCAAACCTGCCCGGCCTTAATAATGCTGGGTCCAAAACATCGGGCCTATTTGTGGCCGCAATCAAAATCACCGCTTCGTGGCTTCCAAATCCATCCATTTCAACTAAGAGAGCGTTTAAAGTTTGTTCTCTTTCGTCGTTTCCCCCGCCCATGCCAGCAAACCTTTGTCGCCCGACGGCATCTATTTCGTCAATAAATATGATCGCGCCTTTGCCACTCTGCTTTGCAGCTTTTTTGGCCTGCTCAAAAAGATCTCTTACGCGTGATGCGCCCACCCCTACAAACATTTCTACAAAGTCAGATCCAGATATGCTAAAAAAAGGAACCCCAGCTTCGCCGCTAATCGCTTTAGCTAATAAAGTTTTGCCTGTACCAGGTGGCCCGACTAATAAAACTCCCTTAGGGATTTTGCCACCTAATTTCTGAAAACGTTTAGGCTCTTTAAGGTACTCAACAATTTCCTGGAGTTCTTCCGTAGCCTCATCAACACCGGCTACATTCTTAAATGAAATATCAAGCTTGCCCATTTGTTGTTTAGATTTATTTTTGCCAAAGGACATAATCTTGCCAGCACCACCACCTCGATAAATCAAAAGCCAGAATAAACCCACAAAGATTATTGGTCCTAATATGGAATAAAAAAATTGGATTAATAATGTTTTTTCGGGTTCGATCCTATAACTTCCAACTTTACGTTTAAGCAAAAACTCTAATTCAGGATCGCTGTCTGGTATAGTCACTCTATACTTCTCACCGCCCTCGAATTCTCCATTAATTTGGTAGCCAGATCGAATGGCGGTTTGAATAGGCTCGCCTGTCTCAGCGCTTAATATCGAAAAGAATTC
>JBLINS010000080.1:0-8944 GCA_047639455.1 Candidatus Omnitrophota bacterium | reverse complement strand
ATCAATCAAATATGATATTTGGCAATCGTACGGGTGAAATTGTCCTTAATATGACCAGTCAAGAAAATCCTGATTCATTAGAGCAATACGTTATTGAAGGAGTTGTAGCTCAAGGCGGCATGGGAATGATTTTTCGTGCACAGCGTTATACGCGCCGCAAAGATTCCACAGCAGATTCATTTGAAGATCAAGGATCGGTTGTGATCAAGGTGTTATTGCCGCGCAAAGCGGATACTTACCTTGAGGATAGAAAAAATCTTTCTCAATCATTTAGTAATTTTGAAGCGGCTATATTGCGTAATAAAGATAATCCGAGCATTGAAGAGTGGATGCGTCTATATAAATCTCATAAGGCCCCCAAATTATCCAAAGATTTAAAGGCTTATGCCGCTAATACTAAGCGCTCTAATGAATTTAAGGCGATTAGACAGTCTCACGCTGCAACACTCGGCGTTCTTGAAAAATCTGGTGCGTTTAATAAAGGCTTGAATTTGCCCCTATTTATAGATAGTTTGATTCAATTTATTGAGGTGTCGAAAGAATTTTTGAATGCGCTAAATGATATTGAAAAGCGTTTTGAAAGAGAAATACGCGTAGTGAGTCAATTAGAGCATGATCATATAGCGCAAGCGATTAATTGGGGCATGATCACAGGCAAACAAGGTGAGGCTGTTAGTGTCAAAATTAATCATACTAATCGAGATGGTTCGGTTAGAGAGGCTACGGAACCTGAAGAAATTGTTTTTATGGTATTAGAAGATGCCGGAAAAACCAATTTATCAGCCCTACTCCGGTCGTACGGAGGCATGCCTTGGGAACGTGCCAGACAAATTACTTTGAAAATAGCGCATGCATTAGCCTATGCTCATTCGCAGGGTAAGGTTCACCGTGATGTTAAGGCAGGTAATGTGACCATAGATGAAACAGGTGAACCAAAATTAGTCGATTTTGGTATAGCTGGAATTATTGAAAGCGCTTCCGGTACACTAACCAATGCCGCTGGAACGATCACGCGAGACGGTGTGGCGATCGGATCGCTAGACTCTATGGATACTGGACAAGCCACTGACACCAAACAGGTCAATGCGCAAAATGATATGGGGGCTTTAGGAAAATTACTTTATCATTTAATCACAGGTTCTTTTGATCACCCCGGAAGAAATAGACAAGAACGCTTTTTGCAGCGCTATAGTGATAATCGTCCCGTGAACGTATATCATCTGCCTGGCGATTACATTCTGCCAACCAAGTTGAAAAAGTTGAATAAAATCATAAATAAGTTATTAAAACGTGAAAATCATACGGGATATAGAAATATGTTCGAGGTGATTAATGCCTTAGCCACTATTGGTTACGAAGAAGCTAAGCCGGCGGGGCCTGTGGAAATACGTCCAGATGGTGGTGAAGATAGTATATTGCCTGACATACCCAAAGAATTTCTTCGAGAGCTGTCCGGAAGCGCATTTTTTAAAACAGTGGATATTGAGGGAATTACTTTCAAGCCTTATACGAATGGGCGTGTTCAAGCTACTTTTTACATGCGCAATAAGGTGAAGTCTACGTCAGTCGTGATTAGCAAGGCTATTAGCGATAAAGGAGAATGGTTATTAGAAACGCGAACATTGAAAAAAGCTTTTTTTCATAAACGGGATATGGAGGAAGCTTGGAAAGCTAAGCCGATTGTCTCTGATTTGGACAATGCTGATACTGTTTTAACCCAAAACATACTAACTTGGCTCAGTATTATTCCTATTGGTGCTGTGATTTCGACCACTATTAATTTTATTATCCCTCAAGGCTTTCTTTGGTGGGTTGGTGGCGCATTAATAACTACGCTCTTCACAGTGCCTATAGCCTATTTTTTGGTGGCGCATGCTTATGCGCATAATTGGTTTAATCTACGTAGAGATTTGCCAATGACATCGCAAATAGAGGCTAATTGCATTGATTGCGCTGGAGCAGAAGGATTTACTGAATCACATAGTTTGCTTTGGGAAAGTGTGAATCAAAAAGATTCCTATTTTAGAAAAATTGGGGCTAGAAGCATAATGATTAAAACGACTGAATATGAAGTCACGACTGACGATGAAGGTGCGGCTAGCGGTCGAGTTGTGATTAAAGGTGAGGTTCGTATTGATTCCAAACTCTGGGGCACCCAATACTTTCCTATTAAGCAAGGTGTTTTTGACTTTGCTACAGGCGAGGAGGCTCCTTTTCGAATGAATATAACGGATAAAGTCATTAAAGATTGGATTAAACAATCAAGACAGCAGGGTGCCCGGATGGGTCAACGCTTAAATCGCCGCAAGTTTCTTGAGCAAGGACTGTTGGCATCCTTAGTAGCTTTACCGATTGGCTATTTTAGCGCTCCTGAGCTAAGAGAAGAACTTTTTCCAGTCGATACTAGTGAAGATATTCCTTTTGCATTTCCTCCAGCTATTGATGATGTGGCGTGGATGGAGGCTGAGTCTAGTGATAATAGGGAGGGGTTTGCCAAAGTGCTTGACGCTACAATAACATGGTTGGAACAGCATAATGTATATCCTGACCATCTTGAAGCGTTTAAAAAATTACAAGAAATCGCCAGTGATGAATCACGCATTGAGATAGTGACTGATAAAGAAATGCCAGATAATATTTTTCGCGTTCAATTACATGGCAGCGTAAGGATTGATGGGGCACTTATAGGATGGACCGCCGAAACGCCACATTTGGTAGTGAACGCATCCAAATTCGATGAATTGTTCAAATTAATTCAAGAAAAAGGATCAAGGGAATTATTCCTCAAATTATTTGCCCTGCCTTTAATGGCCCAAACCACCAAATTGTCTTTGGAGCCAGGTGCTCGCGCTAAGCTCCATGCCGAAGCACGTAATTCGTATAAATTTGAACAGGAGTATGGCAAAAAACAGAAAATGCCCAAAGACCCAAAACTAGGCAGATTACATCATCGTTTATTATACGGGCCTGAGAATGATGACAAAATCACCAAATCTGCAGCATATTTATTTTTGCCTGAATTATATAGTGCCCGTGTATTAAATGACTTATTAAGGCGTTCGGAAGTCTATGAAGGCATCTCTTTAATTGATGCGGATGAAAATGTAGTGGCAAACCTAACAGAAGGTGTTTTAAAAGAACGTTGGGATTATGTGCAAAGTCAGAGTGTAGACCAAACCGCAAAAGTAGACCAACTCCTCCCAATTTTTATTACAACTTTACTTGATCAAAGGGGTTTGTATCTCAATCATCCGCGTTATGGCAATGCAATTTATCGGAGCTGGATACGTTCTATATTGGCTCGATATTTGAATCAAGGTTATTTCCCTAGCTACATACTTCAACCCGCACATCAAAATGAATACATAAAAAAAGGTCCATTGGCATATCCTAAAGATGTTTATAATAAATTGTTGCGCAGGATGCTGCTGATTTCAGAAGATGTAGCCAAGGAATTAAAGTTTGAAAAGTTTATGCCTGACATCATCTTCAACCCACCTCTACCACCTGAAGAAGCGGACCGAGCTGCCGCCGCTGAGGCGAAAGCGACGGATGTAGAGGCTGAAAAGGAATCGGAGGATTCTAAGCAGGAAGAGGCCAAAAAAACGACGGGTGGCGCTCGATTAACTGTGGGTGATATTGATGTATTTGCGAATGCAGGTTTGCGTGAAGTGGATTCTGACAATTTGTTAGGAAGGCTAAGTGTAGATGCGGTCGTTAGAGATGGTTTCAAGCGCCTTAGCTTAAAACCCAGCACTAGAGACGCTAGAGTGCCTATTGTTTTTAATCAGGAGGAAGGGTGGTTTGATACCTTGCGCGTTTCTGACTTTGCGGATATGGATTTGAGAACTGATTCATTAGAGGTTTCGGACAAATCATTTGGATTAGGCTTAAGCGATGGCAATCGGGCTTTGGATCAATTGGAAGAGGCTTTGCGTTTATTGATGGGATTTGTGAATCGTGGCTTAAGCCCTAAAATCGTGGCTTTTGTTCAAAGTGACTTGGAGTCCAGCCCTAGGAGCGAAACCGCTATTATGAATATTAGGAATTCCATTGTCGAAGGACGTTGGAGTTCAGCTGTGCAGACGGTTACTTTGAGTGAAGATGCGTCTGGACAAGATGTATTGGGCATAGACGGTCTCCTAAGCTTAATGTCTCGCTCAACCACGAAAACACGTTTAGTTTTGATCGCTCATCCTGAGAGCATTAATTCCATTACAAGGCGCCCTGAAATGGCAGCATTGATTAGCGCTGGGCGAATGTCCGTTGTCCCTATAGGGGCACCAACGCTTGATGCTTATTCAACTTCACCATGGTCCTTGAGTGTGGTGACAGGATTGCTTATGGATGAAATTGCACGCATGGACTCTGTGCAGCGAATGCGGTATTTGCTTGATCATTGGAAAGTGTTTAAGAAAATGGGCCTTAACTTCAAAGCAGCTGAAGATGTCCTGATAATGGCCATATTTGATGAATTATTAAGCCTCAAACGCCTCACACAATACGCTATTAAAGCTATTCCACTCAGCCCTCAAATATTCCGCATGCTCCTCAATCGCACCCAAGTGCGTATGTCTGCCTAGTTTAAGCCTGATTCCTCTCCCTCTGTGACCTATGCCACAGTATTTACGTTCCTAATTCATTAATACGCACCTTAGTAATTACATACGCAGAGATTGCTACAGGACTTGCTTCGCGTCCTTCGCAATCAGACTGTGTCACAACACCTCGTCATTGCGGGCGTATTGGTCACAGAATGTTGGTAAAATGTTGGTAAAATGTTGGTTTTAATGTTGTAACCCTTTATAGATAAAGCTATTATGATAACTAAAGTAATCGAATATCAAACCAGTTTGATAATGGAGCCTTATAATACAAAAAATACGATGCTAAATTTCATCTGTCATCCTGAGGAGCGCGTAGCGAGCGACGTGAGGATCTCCCAGACAAGCCTTCTGCTGTGGGATCTACAAGGGTCTCGTCCCCTCGACCCGTTCGTAAATAGGCCTTTGGCCACTCACCGTCGCTAACGCTCCTCATAATGACGTAACTTCTTTTCCAGCAAATGATATATGTCGTAAAAATACTTTTTTAAAAACCAACATTATTTAACCAATGCGCCCATTGCGAGGCCGTTTTTTGGCCGCGGCAATCTAAGACTAATGACTACTCAATTTTATTTATATTCGACACCAAGTATCCAATTTAACCCTAGATTGTGCCCGTGCCTGGCCTCAAAGCCAGGACACCAATGCCGGTGTCGTCAGAACAAAACCGGCCCGCGTTGCTGCTACGCCTGCCTGCCGGCAGGCAGGCGCGTCTCGCAATGACGCGGTTAATAAGCTTTATGACACGGTCTGATTGACGGGGTGTTATGGCGTAGCCAGCATAACACCTTTTCCGTTTCGAAAAACATAATTCAATTCAAAAATAGTCATTATAGGAATACAATATTAACTTATGGAAACAATATTTCAATTTGACTCATCTGATCACATACTCGTCGTTGACGATGACCCAATCACATATAAGCTACTCTCTAAATTATTGGAAAAAGAAGGTCACAGAACTTCGCATGCCATTGATGGCAAGGTTGCTCTAGAGCTGATGTCTGAGAACACATATAATTTAATTCTTTTAGATTGGATTATGCCTGGTCTAAGTGGGCCTGATGTGATTAAAGTCATGAAGTCAAATAAAGATATGCAATCTTTACCTGTCATCATGTTGTCCAGTAAGAATAGTAGCGCTGATATTAAAGAAGGCCTGGATGCAGGTGCTAACGATTATGCGATCAAGCCAATTATTGTGCCAGAGCTCTTAGCACGGATCCGCGCTGTTTTAAGAACCCAGAAATTACAGGATGAATTGGAGCAACAATTAAAAGGTGTTGCTGAAATTCAAGCTCAACTTTTGCCGCAAGCATTGCCTAGTTATGACGACTTTGCTGTTGACGTCTTTTATCAACCGAGTGATCAATCTGGCGGTGATTATTACGATGTTTTTTCTATAAACGACCGTTATGTAGCCATTATCGTTGCTGATGTTGCTGGGCATGGCGCTCCAGCAATGGTGACCATGGCTTTGACGCGTTGTTTTTTAAAAATGAAATGTTCACAGGAGATTTCTCCAGCTAAAGCCTTGTGCGAACTAGCTAGGGATGTGGATTCACAAATCCCCTTTTTTACGTTCATAACCATGTTCTATTCAGTTTATGACCGTGAGACTAGGGAGCTCGCTTTTTCTAGCGCAGGACACTCAGATCCGCTATATTTTAATAAAGCTAAGAACTCCTTAGTGGAAATTAAGGTTGAAGCCGGTCGCCCGCTCAAAATGCTAGAACCAGAATCTTCTTTTGCGGAAACTAAGGTCAAGATGGGTGTAGGGGACGGTTTATTGTTATGTACGGATGGCTATTTTGAAGTGGCTAATGAATCTGAAGAGCGCATGGAAGAAGAGGGCATGAATGAGCGTTTTTTAACGGCTGTACAAAAAGATAAACCCTTAAAATACATGGTTGATGAATGGAATGAATTCATTGGATCAGCGCATCAAGATGATGACGTGACGCTCGTTTATGTCAAATTCTAAAAAACTACAAGACTCAGAAGCCACAATTAATGAACTCAAAGCCTTAGTTCAGAGATTCGTCAAAGAAAGAAAATGGTCCAAACACCATAAGGCCAAGAATCTGAGCATGTCCATAGCCATCGAAGCCGCTGAGTTAATGGAGCATTTTCAATGGACGCCTATTCAAGAAGCTCAACGATCAAGCAAAGACAGACTACGAATCGAAGAAGAAGTGGCTGATGTAGCGGCATACCTATTGGCGTTATGCCATGTTTTGAATATAGATTTATCCTCTGCCATGCAAAAAAAGATGATCAAAAACGCAAAAAAATACCCCATCAGTAACTCGACCCTACCCCGGTACAAATAGCACTTTCGCGTCATCCTGAGGAGCCGTGGAACAGGCAACGTAGGGATCCCACAGAATGCTTAAACTCATAGCATTACAGTAATTTAAAAATAATTTCTATCATTATGTACATAATAAATTAAATGAATTCTCTTGCAAAAAATATTCTGAGGAGTTAATTTTAGATATATAAGATTAATCAAAACGAAAAAAACTACCGTGTTTAAATTAAGGAGGGTGTTATGCCACGCTGTACCGCATGTAAGTCTGAGTTTCTTGAAGATGAGGGTGAGTATTTGGGCGCCGACAAATTTGAATGCTATGAATGTTTAAAAGAGGTAGAAGTTGCTGAAGATAGCCCTTGTCCAGAATGCGGCGAGCCTATGGATGCTCCCGATGAAGAAAGTAAGGCAAGCATTTGTGGTTCTTGCGGTTACGCCGAAGCTAATACGCGAGATGAAAACTAATTTACGCGTCAAATTAACATCAGCTTAATCTAATTGTAATATGATCCGGTAGACTGGTGCAGTCTAAAACTTTGCGGCTAGTCGGATTACCGGACCAATTGAAGAGCACTAACCTTCAAACTTCATCCCAGTGCAGTAGTTCCGGTTCCGGCTGACTCGCTCAGTATTTATTCACACCTCAGTCACCATAATTTCTCAGCACTAGTCCGTCAGAAGATAAGTTGAGTACGTCATTGTGAGCCGCGTAGCAGGCGTAACAATCCCACAGCAAAAGGCTTTTTTTTGGTTCATTACACAGCTTGCTTTAGCTGCTGACGGACAATGATACGCATTAAAATGTGTTTTTATCGGATAAAAACACATTTTTTGAGTAAATCGGCCGTTGTTGATAATAAGTCATAAATTGTTATAAATACTATACTTACAGCATTTGTATATACATATTGATACTACTAACAATTATGGAATTCACCAAATTTGTAATTAGGCAAAACATAGTGTAACTTTCTTTTTATAGACATTAATTAGTTGAGATAGGGCGCTTTTTGGGGCGTTCTATTTGTGTATGTCCATGCATTTAGGTGGGCATTTTTTTATATGTATTAGGGCCCTTATAAATACTACTACTACTACTATTAATTAATAATATGAATAACACGAGAATTATTAAATACATATCAATATTCTTAGTCTTTGCTTTTTTTAGTGAGCAATTGGCAGTTGCTGCGCCTGGCCCGGCTTCTGCTAATATCCAAATTCCCCCAAATAGTACATATCAAAATAGTCTCAAATTTGAATACGATATACCTGAATCTATTGCTGTGGTGGATGATTCATATTTGGCCGAGGGTTCTGACAAGACAATCATTCTAATTCAAGATGCACATACAAATGTTTCGGCCCAACTTAATATTGCTAGGGCCTTAAGCTTTATTTTGGATCAAGAAAACATTTCAAATATTTTCTTAGAGGCGGGTGTTGGCGATATGTCTTTATCAGCATTACGCGAGGCACCTTTGGCGAAACGCAAAGAAGTTGGGCTTAAGTATTTAAAGAAAGGTGTTTTGCAGGGTTCGGAGTATTTTGATTTGACGAGTGAACATGTATTTAATTTGTGGGGTGTGGAAGATTCAGCTCTCTATAATCAAGGCCTTGAGATATATAAAAACGTTGTTGATCAAAGAGAAGAATTCAAAGCTTATCTAGCCAAACTTAAGAGTGTGTGTGAATTCCTCAAAAGTAAACTTTATAACCCCATGCTCTTTGAATATGACGCTATCAATAGTGATTATGTTAAAGATCAAATTTCTATCACAAATTATTTAAGCAAATTATTTAATCTCATAGAAAGATACCATCTCGAAATACAACCCTATCCCAACATAAGTAAACTAACCCAATTACAAAAAAATGAATCACAAATTAATTTTGAACAGGTTGATTTGGACTTTTCAGATCTTGTGAATAACCTATCGGAAGAGCAGCGTGTTGATATGGGTTTAATCGACTCTAGTTTTAGTTTGAATGCTCTTGATAAAGACGCATCGGGTAATTCGAT
>JBLINS010000079.1:0-9071 GCA_047639455.1 Candidatus Omnitrophota bacterium | reverse complement strand
AAGCCGTCTTTGCAGGCAAAGCGCATCCGCGAGATACGGGCGGTAAAGATATTATCAAAAGCATATTTGCTGCGTCCAAAGTACTTGAGGATAAGGTTAAAGTTGTCTTTTTGCCAGATTATGATATCGATATGGCCAAAATTCTTATTCCCGGAGTTGATATTTGGTTAAACACTCCCGAACCACCTTTGGAGGCTTCGGGCACTAGTGGCATGAAGGCCGCTGTGAATGGGGTGCCCTCGCTAAGCATATTAGATGGCTGGTGGATAGAAGGGCATGTTGAAAGTATTACCGGCTGGGCCATAGGCGAAGATGCTGATGGTCAACCGCAACATCCGGACACAAATCGTGATGCCAAATCACTTTATGATAAATTAGAGCATGCTATTTTGCCTTTGTATTATGGTGAAAAAGACAAATTTCAGCACATTTGCCGCAATTCCATTGCCCTGAATGGATCATTTTTTAATACACAACGCATGCTCCAAGAATACGTCCTCAAGGCTTATTTTTTGTAAATAAATTGGTCAAAAAAACCAACTCGACCAACTCTTCGCAAGACTTATGAAAGTATTTGATTTTGTTACGCATCTCTACTACAATACCCAACTTGGGATGGAAGTTGAAGGTTAGTCTATCTGTATATATATTAGGAGAAAGTTATGCCAAAAGTTACTAAAGTTGCCACGCGCAAAGTTGCTCCAAAATTAAAATTGACTGCCAAATTAGTCAAACCACAAAAGTCTAAAAAAGGTAGTGTTGTAAAAGCAAAAGTTAAATCTAAAATTAGGTCCAAAAAAACTGGGCCTAGCGACATTCAATTGCTCATTCGTGAAAAAGCGTACTTTAATTATTTAGAGCGCGGAGCTTCTTGTGGTTTTGATGAATCAGATTGGCTAAAAGCTGAATCCGAAGTCATGCAGCAATTCGGCTGTTAATTTAATCCATTATCTTAATGAATATTGTTGATTCTTTTTCCAAAGAGGATCGCTTTGGACAAATCCACCAACTCATCCAAGCACCGAATTACCAGAATTATGAATATTTAGGCGCGCATTTAACTCAAGTCAAGAATACTGAGGGCGTAAGGTTCTCTGTGTGGGCTCCTCATGCCACCAAGGTCGCGGTTATGGGTGAATTCAATGCATGGGATAAAGCCACTTGCCCCTTGATGCGTGTTGATGATTCGGAGTATTGGGCTGGATTTGTTCCAGGAGCCAAAGCTGGGCAGGCTTATAAATATGTCATTAACACACCTCAAGGCCATACCCTATTAAAGGCCGATCCCTATGCTTTTTATGCCGAAAAAAGGCCTCAAAATGCTTCTATCGTCGCGGATATAAATAATTACGCGTGGCATGATGCTGATTGGCTTCAAAAAAGAAAACAATTAAACGTCCATAATGCACCTATATCTATATATGAACTTCATTTAGGATCTTGGCAACAAAGTGAGGACTCGCCTGGCTTTTTGAATTATCGTCAAATCGCTGAGCGGCTAATCCCGTATGTTAAGAAATTGGGCTTCACGCATATAGAAGTTATGCCCATCATTGAACATCCCTTAGATTTATCGTGGGGATATCAAGTCTTAGGCTATTTTGCGCCCACGAGTCGTTTTGGCACACCCGAAGACTTCATGGCTTTTGTGGATGCAATTCATCAAGCTGATTTAGGCATTATTTTAGATTGGGTTCCAGCACATTTTCCTAAGGATGATCATGGCTTGAATAATTTTGATGGCACTCAAATTTATGCTTATCAAGACCCTAAAAAGGCTGAGCATAAAGAGTGGGGCACATTGGTCTTTGATTATGACAACCCTAAAGTCGTTGATTTTTTAGTTTCGAGTGCTTTATTTTGGATAGAGAAATACCACTTGGATGGTTTGAGAGTGGATGCCGTCGCCTCCATGATATATTTGGATTATTCTAGGGAGTATAGTGAGTGGAATCCCAATCGCAAAGGGGGCAAAACTAATTTAGAAGCTATAGAGTTTTTGAAAAAACTCAATCATGAAATTCATACTCAATATCCAGGCGTTATGAGTATAGCTGAAGAGTCCACAGCCTACCCTGATGTTTCGAGGCCAGTTGCTGATGGAGGCTTAGGCTTCACTATGAAGTGGAATATGGGTTGGATGCATGACACATTAGACTTTTTTGCCAAAGATTCTGGCGAACGTAATCATCATCACGACATGACTTTTTCGATTAATTATGCTTTTACTGAGAATTTTGTATTACCTATATCACATGATGAAGTCGTGCATGGCAAAAAATCATTGATTTCCAAAATGCCCGGTAGCCCCAAAGAAAAATACGCAAATTATTGCATGTATTTAGCATGGATGTTTGCACATCCTGGAAAAAAACTATTATTCATGGGGCAAGAGTTTGCTCAATACAGCGAATGGGATCACGCTAAGCAAATTGATTGGCATCTTCTAGAGGTCAATACGCATAAGAATGCTCTATTATTGATTGAGAGCTTGAATCACTTATATAGCAGCCACCCAGCTCTATATGAATTAGACTTTGAAAGTGATGGTTTTGAATGGTTGCATTTTGAAAATGCCAATCCGATGATTCTGAGTTGTATACGTAAGTCAAAAGACAGCCGCGAAATCATATTAATTATATTAAATATGACTAATGCTAGTGCATTAAACTATAATATAGGACTTCCGTATTCAGGTGAGTGGACGGAAATATTTAATTCGAATGCCAATATTTATGGCGGAGAAGCCTGTATTGGGTTTGATACGTATTCGACTAAAGACATTCCCATGCATGATCAAGATTATTTATTAGAGCTTGATATGACACCGTTAACATGTCGCTATTTTAGATTTAGGAAATAATATATGCCATTACAAAAACTGAGGCAGACCAAAATTGTAGCAACTATGGGACCAGCGTGTTCGTCGGACCAACAAATTCTTGAATTGATTAAAGCGGGTTGTGACTTGATGCGTTTGAATGGTTCACATATGAATGCCTCTCAACTCAAGCAACGCATTGCTCATATCCGTCGCCTATGCACTAAGAATCATCTTGAAGTGCCCATTATGGTTGACTTGCAAGGCCCCAGGCTTCGCACGGGTGAACTTTTTAATGATGAGCCTATGTTTTTGCGAGCAGGCCAATCTGTGATTTTGGACTCTGACGCCAAACGCAATTCACCTAATATTATAGCGGTGCCCTGTACACAATTAATAGGCATGGTTAATGTGGGTGACGCTATTCTGTTGGATAATGGGATTATGGAACTCAAGGCAAAGCGCAAAGTGGGTAAACGATTTCATTGTATAGTTAAGGTTGGTGGAAAGTTAGGCCGTAATAAAGGTATTAATTTGCCTAAAGCACCGATGACTTTACCCGCATTGAGCGCTAAAGACAAAGCGGATGTCAGAGCTGCTGTGTCCGCTAAGGCTGACTTTTTGGCATTATCTTTTGTACGCAGCGAGTTGGACGTGATTGTGCTGAAAAAATTATTAAAAAGTTTAAAATCCAATATTCCCATTATTGCCAAAATAGAAAAACCATCCGCGGTCGATCATATTGATGCCATTATGGATCATGCGCATGGCATTATGGTGGCTAGAGGTGACTTGGGTATAGAAGCGGGTGTAGAAAAAGTACCTGTCATCCAAAAGCGCTTAATCGAAAAAGCCAACGCAAAGGGCGTGCCAGTCATCACGGCAACTCAAATGCTTGAATCCATGATTGAGAGTTCAACACCTACTCGCGCTGAGGCGTCAGACGTAGCTAATGCCGTATTTGATGGAACAGATGCTGTGATGCTCTCGGGTGAAACAGCGATAGGTCATTCGCCCATCAATTGTATACGTATTATGTGCAAAATTATCAATGAAGCCGAAGCAGATGGCTTGTCTGATTTTCGTTATAGGATGAATGAGAAATTTTCGCAATCAGATCATTTATTGGGCGCTACCGTTCATGCTGGTTGCGCTTCTGCCGAACGTGTTAAAGCCAAAGCAATCGTTGTGTATACATCTAGCGGTAAGACGTCACGCTGGGTGTCCAAATTAAGACCAGCTAGCCGCGTAATAGCACTGTGCTTTGATCCTGTTACGGCCAGAAGGTGTGTTCTGGGCTTTGGTATACGAGCATTGATTATTCCCAAAAAGCGCAATACCGACTTATTGATTGCGGCGGGAGAAAAAGCAGTTAAGAAATACATGTCACTTAAAAAAGGTGATCATTTGGTTATTGTGGCTGGTCGTTTAGCTCTACGCGGTTCTCAATACATGACCAAAATTGACCAAATATGAGTTAACCGAGAATATACATTAGAGAATCAATTCTTTTGCAAATACTTGGCATATACCACCTTGAAAAATCGCCTCCGTACCTATAAGGTACATCGGCCATTGTTCCAAGATGCTATACACCAACTATTTACAAAATAATAAGATATCTAATGCATAATCCCGGTTTAACACGCTTCCTACCAAAAAGAAAAGTAGTTGAGCCCACTACTATGCATAAAGTCATTTTCCTCGACGATGCTTTGGGTACTGCACAATTTAGAAAAAGTGCGCGTGCCAAGCATATGAAGCTACAAGTCACTCCCCAAAATGGTTTAGAGGTGATTATGCCCCAAAGAGTGAGTTATGCAGTTGCAAAGAACTTTGCTTTGGAACACAAAGCTTGGATACTAATCAAGATCAAGCGTATGCAAAAAACAGATCAAGTAAATCGGCTACTCACTAGTCAGTTGCCTTTAATTGATCGAGATGAAGCTAAAAAAATTCTAATCAAACGATGTTGGGAATTAGCTCATGAATTTGATTTTGAGTATAAGTCGATTCATATTAGGAATCAGAGCACACTATGGGGTAGTTGTACTTTTAAAAATGTGATTAACTTGAATTATAAGTTAGCTAGATTACCTCAAGAATTAATAGACTACGTAGTACTACATGAGTTGAATCACACTGTGCATAAAAATCATAGTAAGAGATTCTGGGATGCGTTAAGTAAATATTGTCCTGGCGCTAAACAGTTCGATAAAACATTAAAAGAATATCATCTAGAGTATCTTTGATAGTCTAAAAGCAGATCCCTGCATAGGTGCTATGGGGAGGTGCTGCCAAAAAATGGTGAACAAAATCTTGATAAACAACACCGATAAGCCGGCTCACCGACTCGCCGGTGTTCGCAAGCATGCGCTCTTTATTCATCGCGCGCTCACTAGCACCTCCCCACACCACCTTTATAAGGAGTCTAAAAAATAAATTGTAAAAAATATAATAAGTAGGGGAGGCTTAGGAGGCTCTCACTGTCTCGCGCCCGTTCGTAGCACGGGCTCCTTATTCGTCGCCCAATCACCACCACTAACGTGGTTATAGCTTCTTACGGAAGCTGGGTCCATACGGACCTCGGCATACCATCAATGTGTCACTACGTGACCTATAAGTTAATGCGGAGGAGTTTGGACTTTTCAAAAGCTTTGCTTTTAAATTTGATCTTGTTTAATTTTGTTTGCCTGATGTCCTGTTGGCCGCCGTTATTGCCTGCCTGTCGGCAGACAGGCTAAGGACGCGAAGCAAGTCCTGCGGCGATCTCAACCCACTAACACTTTAATCTATAATTTGACGGAGTGTCTTAAGATACGAGATTGTCACACCGTGATGATCTCATTGTTGCACATGGACCCAGCTACGCGGTTTCACACCTAACGCTTTTCGTGGCTAACCCTTTAATATGGGTAATTGGGGGAGTGTGACATATGTCACGTTGGATTTTTGGGATGTGATGCATAATAGGTTGAAGATGTGAACTAATAGGGCACAAGATGAAGTAGACGAGCTGAAGGAGATGGACGTGGTAGATTTTGAGGTTGGTGAGGTTGTGGAGTTGAAGGGGTTGTTTTTTAAGATTTGTTTGGTGGATGGATTTACAGGTAAGGTGGGTTTGAAGCAGATTAGCCCTGAAGAGGCTAAGTGTTTGGATGAAATGAATTCCACTACAAAAACATAATTATATTAAGTTAATAAAGGCATAAAAAAAACCGGGTCAAAAGACCCGGTTTTTTTTAATAGACTTTTAAATGGTTACGTTTATATGACGACGTCTGTATCAGGCATAGCGTCAGTCGTATCTACTACCACCGCTTCAATTTCTGGTATTTCTTCTATTACAACTTCTTCCAGCTCTACAATCTCTTCCAGCTCTACAATCTCTTCCAGCTCTACAATCTCTTCTATTTCTGCAACATCCGGCAATTCAACTTCTTCAACTTCTTCAACTTCTTCCATACCTGGCATGTCAGGCATGCCGGGGATTTCTGGTATAGCGGGCGTGTCTTGAATGAGATTTTCTCGTGTAGGAGGTACTTCATCAAAGACAGAATTATTGGACGCATCAGGCATATTTACGGGTGCACTTGTTGGGAATTCAGCGCGTGCTAAGGTTGCCGTGTCTTGAATGCTAGTTGGAAGCGTAGGGCGAGCCTGTTCATCAGTCACGGTAGCTTCAAAAATTCTATCTGCATCATCAGGGCTTAAGGCTGAGTCTGCTTCTTCATCCATGGTCGTGGAATAGGAAAGAGTATCAGTTGTTGGTATCAACTCCTCAATTACAAGGTCACTCGCTGGAATATCCGCTGGAGCATCATAATCAATGAGAAAGGTCTTGTCTCCAACGGTGACTGATTCACTAACTCTATATTCTGGTGTTGAACTCATCGCATTGGGGGATGCCATATCCATGGACGTGTCCATGGTTGTATTTGATCCAGTGAATGCAAATGCGGTATTTCCAGAGCACATGATTAATGCTGCTAATGCCGCAATGGATACGCGCCCTATTAAAGGAAGAGCTTTTTTGTTTGGCTGACTAGTCTGCTTCATTATTACCCCTCAAGCTGTTTTGTGATTTTATTAATGATTTTGCACACTTATAAAAACATGAAATATTTAACCTATACATGTACATATACATTATTAATTAGACTATTTCAAGAGTAGATAGATATTTATTAAATATACTAGAATTACAGGTAAATTAATCACCAATAGTCACTTTAATTGGGTTTTGAAAGCGTAATTAATCGATATAATATTTAGAAGTTATCTTGAATATGCTAAGCCGGACACGTATACTTGATTTCAGCTATCTAATTAGAAATAAATGACTTAAGAGATTCTTCCCGAGCGTTCGGGCTGGTCATATAAGCTTAATATTAAGTCCAAAATCAAGATTGGTGCAAACATTTAGTAGAAACTTTTATGTCAAATAAATTTCACATTCTCAATAAGCCACATATTAAAAAAATGCGCTTGACGATAAAGCTAATTGCTATGACTTTGGTTTATTGTCTATTTGCGCAGCCATTGCTTTATGCCGCTCCCAATAATGCAATAGCTTCATCAACGTCTTTGCCCGCAATTATGGTTCAAGACCAAATCGCCCTCAATTCAGTCAAGCTACCATTTGAAAATGTAGCCCTACATTCGACATATAAAGGTAAGAGCGATAAAACAATTATTCTTTTTCAAGATGCGCATGCCAATTACAGCGGACAAAAAAACTTATCCCAGGCCCTCAAAAAAATCATTTTACAAAATCAGACTAAGTTAGTTTTGGTTGAAGGTAGCCATCATGATGTTTCTTTGAACCATTTACGTCAGCAAGCACCTGCGGCTAAGTGGAAAAAAGCAGCTGACCAGCTATTGGTGGACGGCATTATTGCCGGTGAAGAACACCTTAATTTGACTAGTGATTTACCCATGCAATTAATAGGTATCGAAGATCAGACGCTTTATGCTCAGAATCTAACCGCATTTGGCAAACTCAGTTCAATGCGCAAAGATTCAATACGCTTTATTCAGGATGTGCGCTTAGCCATCAATCGCATTAAGCCCAAGCTTTATTCTGCCAGGGCATATGAGTTAGATTCGATATTAACGAAGTATAAAGATGACATTATTGGTTTGATTAATGCTTTAAATAAACTAATGGAGTCTACTAAGTTAAATAAAGCGAGCTATCCACAAGTATTTGCGGCATATGCCCTACATGCAGAGGAGAGCTTGATAGATTTTAATAAAGCCAATGCACAACAGACTGAATTATTAAAGCAATTGGCCAATCGAGGCCATGCGAATATGGTGCGTGAGTTTCAAAAGCAATCTATTCACGCCAAGCAATCACCACTCATGCTCAATGCCCTTTATGAGCAATTGCAAATAAGTGCAATGGAGAGTGGATTGAATATAACTATTTATAGTGAATTGATGACGTATTGGGATTATTTAAGACAGTTTAGTCGTTTGAATATGCAGACTTTATTAGTTGAAGTTAAAACATTGGAGCAAGATTTATTCACTGAATTTTTGAATACAGATGAACAACGCTTATTAAGAGTCACTGACCAATTTTTTATGCATCTTGATCAGGCGGTTAAAATTAAGCTCACGAATGCGGATTATGCTTGGCTGACTAAATACTTTGCTTCTTTTCGCGATATGGCTTGGCAAGCTTTTTTAAATCGCCAATTAATGCAATTGGGCTATTTTGAAGATGTATTAATATATCAGAGCCAAATCACAGAGTTGGAGACAGTCATTAATGAATTTTATGAATTGGTGCAATTAAGAGATGATGCTTTTGTCGCCAATGCACTGCAAGCGCTAGACGCGCAAGCTCAAACAGAGGCTTTTTTAATTGCCGGCGGTTATCACACAGAACACATCACAAGTCTTTTAAGGCAAAAAAGTGTTTCTTATATAGTGCTCACCCCGGGAGTCGAGTATGAGACAGACTATGCTCGTTATGAAGCTTTTTTATTGAGTGATGCTAAAGCGCTAGATTTTGATTCAACTCCAGAGACGAGTGCGTCTTTAGATGATGTAGCGAATCCAGTGTCGAGCACTATTCGTTATGGAGCCTTTTTTGACAGCATTCCTGCCAACCGTTTTGAGGCCGCAGGTCTTTATAGACCTCAATTGGTCGCTTTCCTTGAGGATATGCGGGTCAAATCTTCTAGAATGGCTAGCCAAGATAATGAATTCGACGACACGGGTATATTAAGTGAAGAGC
>JBLINS010000078.1:0-9099 GCA_047639455.1 Candidatus Omnitrophota bacterium | reverse complement strand
TATAATTCTTCGCTCATGGCGTAGCCTTATCGAGTAGCATGTGTACCGCCAAATAAAAATAAATAGATATGCCTAATAAATCCGTTGTGGTCGTCACCATAGGTGCAACCGCCGTTGCTGGATCAATGCCTAATTTTTCTAATACAATTGGACCGATAGCACCCACAGTTGCAGCTACCACCATGGCCGCAAATAAAGAAATGGCGACCAAAAAACAGAATTCAAAGCCAAAGATTTGGCCATAAAACACATAAGCAATAATGCCCGTCAGAGCTCCATAAAAAGCACCCAATAAAGTGCCAATGCCAGCTTCTCTTAAAATAACAAATAATTTGTTTTTGCCACGCAACTTACCAGTAGCCATATTACGCACAAGAATCATAGCTGACTGCGCGCCCACATTACCCCCCATGGCCGGTATGAGGGGTAAAAAAGAAGCTAAGGCCACAATTTCGATAATTAAGTTTTCATACCGATGAATAACCAAGAACAAAAGGAATTGCCCTATTAAAGTCGCAAATAGCCAAGGTGACCTGTACCAGGCAATGCGGAATATGGACTTTTCCTGAAACTCATCAGGATTCGAACCAACTAATTTGGCAATATCCTCACTAGCCTCTTCCTTAATAACGTCTAATACGTCATCCACAATAATAATGCCTAATAAGTGATTATTCTCATCAATAACAGGCGCTGACAATAAATCGTATTTAGCAAATAAAGAGGCCACATGCTCCTGATCCACATCAGGCGGCAACTTAAAATGATCTACCAAAACCATAATATCGGCTATTGAAGCGTCAGGGGCCGAAGCAATCAAGTCCTGTAATGTCAGAGCACCTAATAATTCACCCTGACTACTAGTCACGTATAGAGCCCATAAATGTTTACGCTGATGCATGCGACCGATTGAATGAATAACAGCTAAGGCAGATCGAGTCGTCATTTTAGGGTGGATTTTGATGAATTCAGGATGCAAAAGAGCACCAGCTGTATCAGGTTCGAATTCCATAAGTAATTCAATGCGTTTGACCGCAGTATGCTTATGGACCAGCTTAACCATGCGATTAACAACTTTTTTGGGCAAAGTATGAAATAATTCAGCCACATCACTTGGTGGTATACCTTCCAATAACGGAGCTATTTTTTCGTCATCTAAGGCACCAATAAGTTCTTTTTGTTCAGATAATTCGAGAGATTCAAAGAAAATGAGGGCTTTTTGGGCATCGAGTAATTTAAATAAACCTAAGCGTTCATCGCTAGAAAAGTGATACCAGCTATCCGCCATATCCTCAGGGCGAATATCATTGATCAAATCTTTCAATATACCCCAGCTTTTTTGCTCGAATAAGTCTTTTATCTCTGGAATAAGGTGTGCCACCGGCTCAATGAATTTCATAATCGCAACATTATAACAGAAAGCCTATGTACGATGTGCGAAGTGCGGGATGCGAAGCTGCATTCTGTCATTGCGAACCGCGGAGCAGGTGCGGCAATCTCAATCTTCTGAGCCCGTCATTGCGGGCGTATTGGTTAAATAATGTGTCTTCAACCTCTTGCTTTGTGCATATTTTTACAGGCACTTCAGGAACGTTGTTTTGCCCACTTGCCCAGAACCAAGTATGATATTAATTTCTGGTTGGGTAATTTAGCTCTGTAACTTATTGAAAATAAAGTGGTTGGTTATTATATAAGCTAACGGTACTATTCATAAACTACCACACCTATCTATAAAATCTATGCAAACCCTAAGTTTATAAATTAGGTAATTCTTTAATAAAATCTTTCAAGGGTAAGACGTCAATGCCTAGATCGTGTTTAAATTTACGATCACCTAGATAAACCACAATACAGCGCTTTACTTTGCGAGCCTCCTTCAATGCTTTGAGCCCCCCATACCAATTTGAAATTGGATTAATGCCAGATTTAACTTCTACACCGACTATCTCTTTCCCCCGTTCAAGAACAAAATCGACCTCTATTGAATTTTTGCCCGCAGACCAATAAGACAAATTATCGCATTTAAGCCGACCAAGCTCCTGATTGCTTTTTAAAAGTTGGGCTATATACCCTTCAAACAAAGCACCCTTTTCTTCAATTGCAATACTGCCTAATTGTTTTTTAATTGCCCTAACCAAACCCGAGTCATTCCAATACAGCTTGGGGTGAGACCTTTGTCTAACTCGTAATTTAGTTTCATAAGCTGGCAAACGATATGCGAGCAAGGTATCCTCTAGGATTTGGATATAACCCTCCACAGTTGAGCGCGCAACACCGCAATCTCGACTAATGGATTCAATATTAAGAGATTGTCCATGAAATAAAGCGGCTATAGGCAAGAATCTCACAAAACCGGGCAAGTTTCTAACAAGGGCTTCTGCTTGAATTTCTTCTTTAATATAAAGTTGTATATAACTCAAGAGTTGCTCGGCTGGATCTATCGAATTCCATATTAGTGGTATGGATCCAAATTGAAGAATTTTATTGATTTCAAAATCACCACCCAATTCCTCAGGTAGCAAAGGATGCAAAAACTTCTGCAACGCCCTTCCCCCCAAAAGATTAACGCCCGATCTTCTAAGTTTGCGAGCGCTAGACCCCAGCAAAATAAATTTTAGTTTCTTTTCCTCAATAGCTCGATGCACTTCATTTAGTAAACTGGGAATGCGCTGAATTTCATCCACAATAACCCAGCTATTCGGCTTGAGATCATTGATATCTTCACGAAATGTTTGTGGTCGCGCTAGGTATTGTTGATATAGTCCTTCATCTAATAAGTTGATTTTTTTTGCAGATTTATAGGATTTATCCGCCCACATACTTTTGCCCACTCCACGCATTCCTAGCAAAAAAAAAGCTAGTCTTGGGCGAGGGGAATAAACTTTGATAATATTTAGCTTGTTTGTATACCATGCCGTGTTTTATGCCTCATTTTCCACGACACAGTCAAGATAACCTCAAACCGAGATTATGTTAAGAGTGGGCTAGACTGGGATCAAAAGCTTTCACATCATCAGGGCTATCTGCCACGACTTGTAATATGTCTATAAAGGCTTGGTAGCTCTCAATACTATTATCTTCAGCGTCTAAAAGGTGCTTCCAATTCATAACCTCACCCTTATTCTCGCTCAAGTAAATATCACCATGAGTTTGACCTTGATCTAGGCGGATATGTATAGTGGGTTTTCTTCTGGGTGCAGTTTTATCTTCAAAAACAATCTCACCATTAGGTAGGATAGTCTTCAAAAAATAATTCTCTTCCAACACTGTCACCAAAGCCACAATACTCCTTGGAGCCTCACCCACCAACTCACCAGCCATAGCTAAAGATGTGCCTGTTGCAGACCCTAAGTCCACAACCAAAAACACGATCAAAATCATCCCAAGACTCAAACGACGCCCCAAATTCAAAATACAATCATTCATACCCACCTCCATCTTTCATATTATTAAACCTCGTCATTGCCTGACTCGTCGGCAGACGGGCGATGAGCGCGGTAGCGGCGAAGCAGCACTGAGGCTGTGAAGCCGTACAGATCTCCCAGAAAATAGCTCATCTGGGCTTTCATTACTTCGCCTAAGAACAGTAAACATTATACCGACTCATCTACAGCAATAAGGGTTATTTCGAATACACCGATTGCGGCGTGTTGATGTCCTGACTTTGTGCCCAGGCACAGGCACAACCTGTAAATAAATAGGGACACGTACTGTTTAATTTGAGAAGACTACCCGTATATGATAGATAATCTCACGAAGTCAGTGTAAAAGGACCGATAGATGGTATATGTCTCTTTATTGTTTCGATAGCACACCCGATTAGGGTAGACAAATCTAGGAATTACGCTGAGGGTCTTAGTGTTCCTGAAATATACTTGTGGATGATGCTTGAGATTAGGGTTTGGTAGGGGATGCCTTCGGCAAGGGCTTTGGCCTTAATGCCATCAAAGTCCATTTCATTCATGCGAATATTCACATGCTTGGTCTTACGCAGCGCTTCTCTAAATATCTGTGTATGCTCTTGAATAATCTCCTTTGAATTGGAAATTGACTTCCATTCACCTCTCTCAAGTGAATCATTCAATTCTTGCTCCTCAGGATCTAAATGCAGATTCTTAGGATCTAGATAAGGATCTCTATATGGGTCGTAGGGCATTTGTTTTTTACTCATTCTTACCTCCCTTGGTCCGATACATTTTCATCAGTTTTCGACTTGGAATAATCGTTTTAAGCTCAATCACATTTTCATTTTTTAAGAATGGTACCGCGTAAACATATCCCCTGATTTCGACAACGTATATTTGCTGACTCTTATGCTTAGAGCTTGGATTATCAATGATGTCGAGAAGTTTGCCGGATTCAATCAAACTAACCACTTCTTCAAAACACACACCTCGAGTACGCTTTAAATAATCGTTTTTTTCTTCATTCCAAACAGGTCTTGCCATAATTTGAGTATATCACATAATGATGATTTTGTCTACCTATTGTAATAATTTTGAAAATAGGGATACGTACCATTTAATTTTTCACCCCCAGCCGGACAGCTCCAAGGTCACTACACACCCATCCCTATTTAAATAGGGACACGTACTATTTAATTTTTAGTTTTGGTTGGACGGCCCTTAGGGCGGTATATAAGCGGCTGATCAATCACGGCGCCAATTTTGGATAGAAATGCTTTATCTCCCAATGGGATACCCCGACTACTGTGGCTTTTGATTTCTTCATCTTGCTTGTCTTCATTGGGTTCAGCGAGGTATTTGGACCAATCGCTGATTTGATCAGTTAGATAACACGGTGAGAGTATTGGATCTTTTGTCGATAGAGTGTGGGCCTTAGCGCTAGACCAGTCGTATTGATTAGCCCGCTCAACCATTCCGGCTTTGACGGGGTTTTGCTCGACATATCGCATGGCGGAGTACAAATATGGCTCATCCATAACAAAACTAGAGAATCTCCCTTGCCACAGATAGCCCCTCCACCCTTCTCTTTTGTTTATGGCAAAGGAATACCTCTGGTGGACTTCTCCAAAAAAGAGCGCTAAATCTGTCGTTTGCCCCGGCACCACCACAAAATGAACGTGATTATCCATGAGACAATAGGCCCAAATTCTAATGGAAGTCTTCTTCAGCTGCTCTTTTACGAGGTGGAGGTAAAAACGTCTGTCATCATCGGAAAAAAAGGTTTGTTGATTCCGGTTGCCTCTTTGGGCTACGTGGTGGGGGTGATCTGGGATTACGACTCTTGCAATTCGTGGCATTGGGAAAGCTTATCAAAACAGGGTTTGAAAGGTCAATTAAATAGTACGTGTCCCTATTTAATAAGGTTTGACGATATGGGGTTAATGGCTTATTCTATGGGGCCTATTATTGAAAGGCCTGCGGTTGAAGGGTCTATTATTGGAATTTAAAACAAATTGAGGATGGATATTATGACCAAGACTGATGCAGGCGAAAAGATCGAATTTAAGGCGGAGATGAAGCAATTGCTTCATTTAATCATACATTCCCTTTATACCCACCCTGAGGTGTTTTTGAGAGAATTGATATCCAATTCATCAGATGCTATGAATAAGGTCCGCATCATGAAGCTTAAGGGCGAGACTGTCTTGGATCCAGATGCCAAATTAGAAATCCGTATTGATTTTGATGAAAAGGAAAAAACCTTTTCTATAGAAGATAGCGGCTTGGGTATGACGCGTGAAAATTTAATCGAACATTTGGGCACTATTGCCAAGTCCGGCACTATGGAATATGTTAAACAACTAACCAAATCTGGCGGCAAGGCTGACGAAGGTTTGATTGGTCAATTTGGTGTGGGATTTTATTCTGTATTCATCGTGACTGATAAAGTTGTGGTTGAAACACGTCATGCTGGTAAAGATTCTAAAGGCTTGCGTTGGACTTCAACTGGTGAGTCTGCTTACACGATTGAGGAAATTGATAAAAAAACACGTGGTACCAAAATTTCTTTCACATTAAAAGAAGACGCAACTCAATTCGCCCAAGAGCATAGCGTCAATGATGTGATTGGCAAATATTCTAACTTCGCTGACTTTCCGATAATGGTCAAAGACAAACAAGCCAATCAAGTTGAGGCCTTATGGCGCAAGAATGCCAAAGACATTACTAAAGAACAATACAATGAATTCTACAAATTCATCGCTAGTGATGCCTTAGAACCCGCGACTCAATTAGCGGTAGCCGTTGAAGGCGCATCAGTGAGCTTCAAGTCTCTATTATTCATTCCTAATCACGCACCACAGGACTTATTCCGCCTGCAACAAGAAGGTGGCGTGCATTTATATTGCAACAAAATCCTAATCAAGCGTGAATGCGCCGACATACTCCCCCCTTATTTGAGGTTTATACGCGGAGTTGTGGACACGGAAGACATTCCATTGAATGTCTCTAGAGAAATGATTCAAGCCAGTCCCGTCACGAACAAAATCAAAGATATATTAACCAAAAAGGTTCTAGCCTATTTGAATGATTGGAGCCAGAAAGAGCCCAAAGCATTCCAAGAATTCATCAAACGTTTTGGACCGCTCTTAAAGAGTGGCTTGGATCAAGACTTTATTAATAGGGACGCAATCATCCAATTGCTGCGTTTCCAAACCACTAAGACTAAGGTTGACGAATACGCTTCGCTCAAAGAGTATGTCGCGCGCATGAAGCCAAGCCAAGATGCCATATATTACTTAGCGGGTGAATCGCGAGCGGGTGTCGAAGCTAATCCTAATTTAGAATACTTCAAAAAACAAGATATGGAAGTCCTAATCCTATGCGATCCAGTCGACATATTCATTGTGCCTTCCATAAATGAATTTGAAAAAAAGCCCCTCAAATCTGCTGACAAGGCTGACATTGACTTGGCAGCTGAAGACAAAATTGAGAAGCCTGAAGACAAATTGGGTGATGCTTTGATTCAAATCTTCAAGACTCAATTAAAAGACAAAGTCGAAGACGTTAAACTGTCCAAGCGCCTAGTTGATTCTGCAGCCACATTGGTTCGTGGCGATAGTGGTATGGATGCCCAAATGGAAAAGATGATGCGCATGATGAATCAAGACGTGCCTCAATCCAAACGCATCTTAGAAGTTAATCTAGATCATCCTGTCTTAAAGAATCTAGCCAAGTTGCATTTGGGTAATGTTCAAGGTGATTTGATTGCGAAGTGCATTAGCCAAATATATGATAATGCTCTATTAGCTGATGGTGATTATACGAATATAGCCTTACCAGAGCTCGTCAAGCGCATGAATGAGCTCATGCAATCAGCTACTCAAGACGCTTAATTATGACTGGTTAGAACGCCATTTGGACAAAACGGCTTTGAGACGGTCGACTTGGATGGGCTTGGTTAAAAAGTCGTCCATGCCGCATTCGATGCTTTCTACCTTATTTTCAATTAAGGCGGATGCGGTTAAGGCAACTACGGGTATTTTGCTCTTCAATTTTTGACGAATGAATTTGGTGGCCGCGACACCACCCATAATTGGCATTTGTAAATCCATGAGCACAATATCATAGTCATTGGCTTGGACTTCATCTATAGCCATTTGGCCATTCTCAACCATGCTCACTTCGCAATCTAATTTGCCCAACATAATCTTAATTAGCTTTTGATTAACCATATTGTCTTCAGCCACCAACACGCGAATTTTGGCCATTTCCATTTCATGAGTGCTGTGGCGAGTTAATATGTGTTCTTTGTCTTTATCTGAACCTAGGACATACCGAACCACGCGTTCAAAATCATCCGTCACAATAGGCTTAGCTATAAATGCATCAAATCCGGCTTCACGCGCTTTGCGTGATGAGCCTGGCACAGATTGGCTAGAGACGGCGAGCAATTTGGTTTGATTAAGCCATGCGCGCGCCCTCACCCACTCACATAATCGATGCCGTTTATCAGAAAATGTTTCTAATTCACAAATGATAATCAGAGGTACTAGCTCCGACTCTTTGAGTAAATTTTTTAATTCTTCTACATTGCTAATATCAGTTGCATATTCCATGCCCATGCTTTTGATATGACATTCCATAATGGTTCGATCAGACGCATAAGATTCAACAATAATGGCTTTGCCACCTTTCATTCTTTCTGCACTCATGGGAATGACTTGCTGGATCTCGTCTGATTCAGGTGACTTGAAGTTTAAGTCAATAATGAATTCGCTACCTTCACCCATATTAGAACTAATGTTTATATCACCACCCATGAGTTTGATTAATGACTTTGTGATAGCAAGTCCCAATCCCGTGCCGCCATATTTACGCGTGGTTGAATAGTCCTCTTGAGTGAATTCGCCAAAAATGGATTGTTGTTTATCTTTAGCAATGCCAATGCCGGTATCTTTAACGGTTATGCATAAAGAATGTGTGCCCGGCTCTTGGGTCTCAACTTCCGAAGCCCTTGAACTCACCCATACCTCAACACTGCCTTTGTCGGTGAATTTGATACTATTACTAATCAAATTAATTAATATTTGTCTCAATGCCGTTGGATCTCCATTAAATAATCTAGGCAAACTATCAGGGTAATCCATTAATAATTCAACATTAGAATCTTCTGGCAACTTGGTTGAAGAAATCTTCAAAACGCTATCGACTAATTCGTTTAAGTCAAAATCAATGGCTTCCAAATTCCGCTCATTGGCTTCGATTTTTGAAAAATCCAAAATATCGTTGATAATCGCCAAAAGAATATGACCACTCTCCAATATAGTTTGGATATAATCCATTTGTGACTCATCTAATTCCGTCTCATTAAGAATTTCAGAAAAACCAATAATCGCATTCAATGGCGTGCGAATTTCGTGTGACATATTGGCCACAAATTGACTTTTGGTTTTATTCGCATTATCTGATTGCTCAACTGCCAATTGCATTTCTTTATGCGCGTGTTCCAAGTCTTGAATAACTAATCTGGTTTCTTCATGAGCCTGCTGCAAATCAACTTCTTTTCTTTCTTTTTCTTCAATTTCCTTTTTCAAAGCATCTCTGTCTACCATGGTGTCTCTCAATTGTGTAACCATGTCATTAAAAGCGATTTGCAAATGGCCAATCTCGTCTTTAGAGCTAACCACAGCCT
>JBLINS010000077.1:0-10327 GCA_047639455.1 Candidatus Omnitrophota bacterium | reverse complement strand
TTTGAGTTTGCCTCAAGGGGTGGGTGACTTTGATGGGGTGGTGGCTATTCCTTATGGGATAAGTGTGGATGGCACTCAGGTGACGCTGACCGCTACCACGAGGTTGTTGAATCAAGATGACTTTGTATTCAAGGGCGCTTTGATTCGCGACCTTGAAGAGCTGAGTTCATCGGTAAAAGTTGGTGAGGTCAAACCAAGCGTTTTGGTTATTGGAGCCGGAGCTGGACCATTGATAGCAGATTATCATGCGAGGTTTGGAAATGATTTGGACATAACTTTTATGAATAAGGAGCGCATTCAAATATCGAGTATAGATTTGAAGTCCAGATTACCCGAGGCATTTGGGAATGTAACCGATGCCGAGTTGGATGGATTTCAGGCTTATTTAGCAGATAATATTCTTATCCATGATGTCGAGCAGGGATTGACACAAGGCTCAATTATAGAAGGTCGCAAATTTGACCGCATTATCGTATCAAGCCGTACATTGGAATATATGCGCGATCCGCTTAAGGTGATTCATGATATTAAGAGTCATTTAAGAGTCGGTGGCGAGGCATTCATTAATGAATTATTATTCTTAGAAAATGAAAAAATAGGCGGGATATTGATTGAGGGTGGGCTGAGTTTGAGGGATTTCTTTAATCAATATAATTTGGATGGCAATCGTCCTGAATTTAGGGTTGAGCATCTATTCGGTGATGTTGACGATAGATATTATGGGCTACATATCATTAATCTAAACCCAGCCAATAATATTCTCCCCGCCTATAAAATTCAAAGCCAAACTCCAATATACGGCAGTGAAGCCGATATGCGCATTCAGGGCTCTAAAACCATTTATTACAATACCGCTCCACCCATAGCGCCTGGAGCCGACCCAGCGAGATTAGCGGCGAACTTAACACCTATTGAGATGGCGGTTGATTTGACTGAGGCATTGAGTGATTTTGGGGATGAGGGCATACTTCGTGATAATAGGGAAGCTGTGGCTATATTTTTGAATGGATTACATGCTTCTAAGCCTAGTTATTTTGATGGACGGCGCTTATTGATGCTGGGTTCGACTAAGTTGTATCCAGGTATTCGATTGGACGATGAGGGTCGTGAGGTATTCACATTAACTGGCATGGATGATATTTTGGCTGAATTTCCGATTGGCGTTAATGAGGCTGAGGAAATAGCTAAAAAACATCAGTCTGAAGTTAGAGCCTTGAACCAAAAATATGTGCATGGAAGTGCTATTGCTTACGTCTTAGCTGAGAGAGAATCTCGCAGAGGGTATGAGACTTTGGTCAATCGTGTAGATGCTAGTGGCATCAGACAAGCCATACCTAAGGCTGTTATTCTCAAGTCATCCATTATTGATTTAGATATGCCGCGAGCATTATTACAGCAGCAATTGCGATTATTTATAGCTACGTTTAAAAAGATCCAGCAAGCAGCTCCATCAACCACGTTTCATTTTGACGCTGGTTTTGTAGGATATGCGGATGCGATCAAAGCAATTTCTCAAGAATATGGAATTGATTCATTTGTGAGTTTGGAAGAGCCCACGGCTACCATCCAAGTCATCATCGATTCATTGAGTGTAGTGGATGTGAATGGAATCCTTGTCGACATAGACCAAATCCAAGCCAATGAATTAGCTCTAGGATTACCCAAAGCAATTTATCAAGGCCTAAAAGAAGCTGCCTTATTCACAAACGTAGAAACCAAACAATTAGACTTCGAATCCTCTGACCCGATAGAAATAACACGCTTACGCCACCAACGTAATGAAAGCTCTAAAGAACCCATTGAGAGTGATAATGAATACATTGAGCTGATTTCAGGGTCGATGTCCATCACGCGGCGCCAAAGACATATTTGGAATGCCATTATCCCAATCCCCATGGATTATATGCTCAAAGCCGCCCAACGCACAATCCAACAAACCGTTCAATCCACCTAGCGCAGAGACCGATTGGAGTCTCACATGCTAAATAAATAGCAATGATTTATTTAGCTTTTCTCTGTGAATTCATTACGCCTGGTAAAAAGCACCAGGCTCATGATGACGTGGGGTTTGTGAGTCTGGATAGTGAGGTGATTAGCCGTCATAATCGCTTCATAATTTGAAGCGATTAGGTAATGGTTGGAATATTTGAACTAAAGGCTAAGGTCTACAGACCTAAGTATCGCGTAATAATTTCTTAATCTCGTTAACTCAGTGTCATCCTGAGACGCCGCGGAGCAGGTGTCGTGAGGATCTCACAGCAAGGATTTCTAATGGGTTGATTGCATTGAGCTTAAAAACATTCTGGGGGATCCCTGTCTGCCGACAGGCAGGCTCACAGCTCTTGCTGCGCGAGTTTCAGGATGACGATATCTACCTTTGCGGGAGGCTTTAGACACAGGGAATTACATACTCTCGGATTCATCGCGCGAGGCTAGGTTTAGATGTTTAAAGTAGACCATCGCACAAGTCTTTGAAATTAGAATTTGTTGACTCAATAAGTTTAATTTTTTTGGAACGCTTATATTTCTTGATTTGTTTTTCTCTTTCAATCGCAGTTAATATGTCATCGAATAATTCATAATAAATGAGTTTGGTTGTATTGTATTTTTTGCTGAAGCCATCAATGGTCTTCTGCTTGTGCGAAAAGACACGCTTGACTAAGTCGCTGGTTACGCCCGTATAAAGAACGCTATTGGATTGATTTGTCATTATGTATGTATATGCGTTCTTTTGTTCCAATGTAAGCGCGCTCCTATAATGGGTTTGCAATATGGTAACTTGTGGATGAATGGCCTGGCTAACTCTTTTTCTGTGGGATCATTACGCCTGGTAAAAAGCACCAGGCCCATGATGACGGACTCTGGTAAAAAGCACCAGGCCCATGATGACGTAGGGGCGGCTGACCTGCAAGTGTAGATTTTTAACCTGATAATGACATAAGTGGGGGGTCTGGTATAATAGAGCGCTTTGAAGTAGCACATAATATATAGCAAAGGGGAATACGGTATGTTTGGTAAGTTAGGCGATATGGGTAAGCAGATGAAAATGATGCAAAAGATGATGACTAATCCTGATTTTAAGGAATTGATGACTAATCCTAAGATGCAGGCTTTGATGATGGATAAAGAGGCTTTAGAAATCCTCAAATCTCAGGATAAAGAAAAAATGTTGAGCCATCCTAAGATGAAAGAAATAGCCAATGATCCTGAGCTATTAGAAAAGTTTAAGAAATTAGCTACTGAACTCGGAGCCTAAAATTGAGGTATAAGCCTTTAGCTGTCATATTATTGGCATCAGCCTTGGTCGTGGGGCTCAGCACACAGCTTTGGGCTGGTAATGAGAAGTCTTGGGACGATTTGAATGAAGTAATGGTTGAACAAATCAATCAGGCTAAATACACCGAGGCGATATCTACGGCACAACAAGCTTTGACTATAGCTAGAGAGTCCTTTGGTCTAGAGCATATGAAGACAGCCATATCGTTGCAGCAATTAGCTAATTTGTATCGCAAGCAACAAAAAGAGGATCAAGCCGACATATTGACTGAAGAAGCCTTGCTGATATGGGACAAAACCTTAGGCTCTGAAAAAGAACTTTCTTTTCAAATGCGGATTCGCTTTGCCCATAGCTTGGAGGATAGAGGTGAATATCCAAAAGCTTTGGCAGCATTGACGGATTTGGTGCGTGAGCAAGAAAAATACTTTGGCTCTAGCCATACAGCTCTGGCTAGTAGTCTTGAATTCATGGCGGATATATTATGGAAACAAGAAGCTTTTGATAAGGCCTTTGCTTTGCAAGAGAGATCGGTTCAAATGTATGCAGAGATATTGGACGCGGAGGATAGCCGTTTGATTCCAGCACATCAACGCTTGGCTAATCGATACTTTGACCAGAGTTTGTACGGCAAGGCCTTGATTCAGAATAAAGAAGTTTTGAATCTGGCCAATCAAATTTATACTAAACAAGACAGCCGCATGGCTCAATATTATTTACAAATCGCCGAAAATCATGAAAAACTTTATAATTATTATCCAGCTGAAGAAAACTTTAAATTAGGCTTAGAATCATTAAGGGGTGCATATATCGAACAGACCAATGCGACAACGCTCGGCGACTTGAAATATGCGCTTTACAGATTGAAGGAATTTTTTATCTCAAGAGGCCGGCAAACAGATGCTGATCGTTACGGCAGGGAGGCCGATGAATTAAATGTTAGTCTTTAGAATACAGCTCAGTTTAATCATAAGCCTTATGTGTTTGACCACATTAAGTCATGCAGATGCATTGCCTGAACCCATTTTTAGCTTAACAAGCGAAGGTGTGGCTCAACCACCCGATTATACCGAATGGGGTCGTTTTGAGGGTGTGGGTAAAGCAGGCTATGAGTTTGTGCCTAAGAATGCTGAGGCATTATCACAAGCTTTGGGTGATTTTGTTTATCCGAATCCGCTATACAGTGAGACAAATACTTCAGCCGCTGAATCTGAGACTAATGTTTGGGATTTGACCAAATTAAAGACAAGTGTCGCAATTGAAGAATGGATCCAAGCTCAATCCATTCCTTTGGGCACACGTTTATTTCATGCCGCTGAGATGTTGCGTGAGGCTGGGCATATCAGACAAGCTATTAAATTGTATTATGCCTTAGTCATTCACGCTCCGAAGACTGTGATATGGAATAAAGATGGTTCGTTTTATTGGTATGCGGCACCTGAAGCTATTTCACGCATAAGGCGATTATGCGCTCAGTACCCTGGATTGGGTTTTGAGCTAAAGGGGGCTTTGGTGTCTGTTTCACGTTCAGCTACTCAAGTACCCGAAAATGATGAGGTTTTGGTATGGCCTGGCAAAATTGTGCCAGCTGCTTTTGCTGACAGTGTCGCCTTAGACGACTCACAAATAAAAAAGACCTTGGGTGGTAAAAGAGTGTCTATTGTTCAGTTTGAGAACGATCACTGGCAATTGCGTGTGGATAACGAACCCTTTATTGTCAAAGGCATGAATTATGCAGCAACCAAAATAGGCGAAAGCCCACATGATGGTAGCTTGAGGCCATGGATGACCGTTGACGACAATAGCAATGGGCTGAATGATGGTATGTTTGATAGTTGGATAGATGCCAATAAAAATAGTATTCAAGATGAAGACGAAGTTAATATTGGCGACGCGCAATTATTGGCCGATTTGGGTGTGAATGCTATTCGTCATTATCACGCCCAAGATGCTTATGGCGCTTATAATCCTGATGAATATGACAAGCGGCTTATGCGTATATTGAATAAAGATTATGGCTTGTATTTTATTATGGCGGATTTCTTGGGTGCCTACACTATTGGTTCTGGAGCGAGCTGGTCCGTTGGCACGGATTATAATGATCCTAGTCAAAGAGAAAAAATGAAATTAGCTGTTAAGGCAATGGTTGAAGATCATCGTGATGAGCCTTATGTCTTGATGTGGCTATTGGGCAATGAAAATCAACATATCACAACCAAAACTAATGCGCATACACACCCCAAGGTATATGCCAAGTTTGTGAATGAAGTCGCCTTGATGATTAAAGAATTAGACCCCACTCGACCGGTGGCTATTTGTAATTTAAGTTCTAACGGAATCAGGGCTATAGCCAAATACGCTCCGGCCATAGATATATACGGCGCTAATGTTTATTCAGGTCCTTTTTCTATGGGTAGTGTGAATCAATTAGTTAGGCATTATTTGGACAGGCCTTTGATGTTCACTGAATGGGGTAATGATGCATACTTTGAAGGGCGGGGCCCTGATGAAGCAGCTCAATCAGAATATATCCTAGGCAATTGGGAAGACATGCTGATTAATTCATATGGCCGTGCTGGTGAAGGCAATGTGATTGGTGGGGTATTGTTTGAATGGATGGATGAGTGGTGGAAGTCGCCAGTTAGCGGTGGCCCTTGGGGGGCTAAAAAGCACGACACTCAGGGCGATAGCGTATTTCCGTTCAAAGACGACCGCATGCATGAAGAATGGCTGGGCATTGTTAGCCAAGGCTATGGTAAAAGCAGTCCTTATTTGAGAGAAATTCGACAAGCGTATCGAGATTTAAAATTGGTTTGGAATCCGGATACCCAGGTTGTGGATGAAGATGTATTTTTTGAAGAGTGTTTGATCACGTCAATTAATGTAGCAACGGGTGATTTTGTGGTGGATGTGGATCAAGAGGATGGATCTACTAAGAGCATGACTTTTAAGGTAGACCCCGAAGAAGTCAGTATTTTTAATCCGACTAATCAAGATTTGTATTTTGAACATTTAGCTAAAGATGATATTGTTGACGTAGATTGCATTAGACGCAATGGTGAATTAATTGTCGACACCATCTTTCTTTTTACCATTAAACAAATAGAGGAATAAATATTATGTCGGACCAACCCAAAGATGTCGTAGTTTATATCACTGATTATTGCCCGTTCTGCCATGCAGCTACCAAATTATTAAAGGCTAAGGGCATAGAATTCAAAGAAGTGTCTGTCGGTGGCGATAATGAAATGCGCGCCAAATTAGTTGAAATGAGTGGTGGGCGTCAAACTGTACCGCAAATATTCTTTGGCGATGAGAGCATTGGTGGCTATCAAGAATTGGCAGCTTATTTTGAGAAACAAGCATAATGGATGTGGATTTGAAACGTTATTTAGGATGCCCTAAAAGCTGATGATTCGCGTCATTACGAGGAGCATCCATAAATACGTCATTGCGAGGAGCATAGCGACGAAGCAATCTTGGCTTAAATCATATATGTTTATAACGACACTAAATTGCTGGGGCATTACACTAGATTGCCACGCCGCTTGCTACGCGCGTCTCGCAATGACGAGACAGGGATTGCCACAAGGCGTAAAAACACGGGTCTCACAATGACATATGCAAATCGTGACAATCTAAGGCTTTTAGTTTTCAGCGTCATTTTGCTTTTTTCAATCACGACATTAGCCCAAGCGGCATCGACTACTAAAAAGATAGATAAGAACGAAGACGGCTTTGAAGAAGTCACTGAATTCTATAAAAATGATGTGATTATTCGAGAAGAGACTGATAGGAATAAGGACGGTAAGGCGGATTATATTTTGCTGTATAAAGCTGGTTTGCCCCATCGTCGCAAAGTGGATCGTGACTATGATGGGATTTGGGAAACGGTTTATTATTATAATTCCAAAGGTGTGCGACGTCGCGGCGAAACGGATAAAAATGGTGATGGTAAGCCCGATTATTGGCGTTTTTTTGAACCCGGCCAAAGGATTCTCAAAGAATATGATTTGAACTTTGATGGTAAAGTGGACAAGCGGCAGCTAACTTCATTTCAATACCATCGCGCCACCAAAATGCACCGTCATTTATACGTGTGGTATGAGGGCGATAAAGATTTTGATGGAATTATAGACAAGTATAGGGTTCGTGGTGAAAAAGAGCCTAATCCAAATAAGCTAGGTCAAGAAATGGATACGAGTTATAAGACTATAGCCGATGAAGACAAGGCTAATGCTGCTAGAAGCGGCACTGAACCAGTTCGCGGAACTGCGGCCGTTATTGAAAGAATTAGTGATAGACTCACATTAAGCCAAGAATCAAGGGATGGATTAAATAATGACAATGACTAAAACCATACGATTATCACCTAGTGCTCTAAGTTTGTATAAAGATTGCCACCGTTGTTTTTGGCTAGACAAAGTTAAGCATATTAGACGACCACGAGGTATATTTCCCTCGCTACCTAATGGCATGGATAGAGTGATTAAGGATTATTTTGATAGCTATAGACAAAAGGGTGAGATGCCACCGGAGTTTGCAGCGAAGTCATTTGAAGGTTTATTGCCCTATGACAATCAGAGGCAATTAGACTTGTGGCGGGATTGGAAAACAGGTCCTCAATTCGTGGATGAAGATGGGTCGATTCTTTTTGGCGCTATAGATGACTTAATGGTCAACAATGGCAAGCATGTTACTTTTGATTACAAGACCAAAGGCACTCCTACCACCGTAGAAGCGGCCAAAAAATATTACACGACCCAATTGGAATGTTATTCCCTAATGTTAGAAGCTACGGGTTTACCTCAGGCTGGTTATGGCTATCTAATGTATTATTCACCTAAACAGACTAGGGAAAAGGGCTGGGTATTATTTAATTTGCAGGCCATTCGTATTGATACAGATGTTAATCGGGCTAAGGCATTATTCCGCGAAGCTGCGGCCTTATTGCGTCAACCCGAAATTCCACATCGGACCAATTGTGAGTATTGCCAGTGGGCGAGCAATGTCTTAAACAATAAGGAATTGTTTGCTAGCTAACTCTACATCCATTCTTTATGACAACTCTGTTTCTTGTTTTTATAGCTATTGTTAGTATTCTCTTTATAGGTATTCGCTTCATTGAAGCGCGGAGTTTGTACTTTCCTACCCGCATTATTGAATCTAAGCCGGACGTATTGAATCTTAACTATAAAGAAGTCTGGTTAAAGGCTTCAGACCTTGTCAAGATTCACGCCTGGTACTTTGGCCAGGGTCAAAAACCAGTTTTGATTTATTGCCATGGCAATGGCGGCAATATGGGATTGCGTATTACAAAGATTAAGTTTTTTTTAGATATAGGCTTTGATGTTCTGGCCTTTGATTATCGCGGATATGGTCAGAGCGATGGCAAGCCTAGCGAAAAAGGATTGTATGCCGACGCAGTTGCCGCTTACGACTATTTGCATGCACAAATGGGATATCCGGCTGAGAAAATCGCTTTATATGGCGAATCTTTGGGGGGAGCAGTCGCGGCTGAACTGGCTATACGTAAAAAGATAGCCTATTTAATCATTGAGGATTCATTCACATCCATTCCTGATATGGCCAAGCAGTTTTACCCCTGGTTACCGGATTGGTGTCTTTTGACCAAATTTGCTTCTGTTCTCAAAATGGGCAAGGTGTTGAGCCCTGTATTGATTTATCACAGTAAAGATGATGAAATAATCCCGTTTCATATGGGCCGTTCCTTATATGATAACGCCAAAGAACCAAAAGACTTTGTTGAATTAAGAGGCTCGCATAATACGGCTTATTTTGATAGTGGTACACTGTGGGCGAATAAACTTAAAGAAGTCATTAAACACATAAACTAAGAGGAGAAAAAATGGCATTAAGCATAGATGATATTAAAGTAGAGCAACTCAGTTTTGAAGAAGCCCAAAAAAGGGGTGTCACTGAGTGGTCTATTTGGACTAAAGAAATAGCAACATTTGATTGGACTTATGACTCACGCGAAACTTGTTATATTGTTGAAGGTAGCGTTATTGTTGAAGCTAATGGCAAGTCCGTCACTCTAGGTGAGGGCGATTTTGTAAAATTTCCTAAAGGTTTGAACTGTCTCTGGAGAATTAAGGACCCAATCAAAAAGTATTATCAATTCAACTAGAGCTATGTCGCCTTTCCCCACAATTAATGCATGCTTGAATGCCTTGAGCTGTGTGTTTCTGATGACGGGTTTTATTATGATCCGCCAAAAAAATGTTCAATGGCATCGCTTTTTTATGCTTTGCGCCACAGTGACGTCAGCTATTTTTTTAAGCTGTTATGTGTACTATCATTTCAATCATGGCCGCACGACTTATGATGGCGTTGGCCCAATCCGGACTTTTTACCTAACCATATTGCTAACACACACAGTTTTGGCTATGGCGGTGCCACCCTTGGTTATTAGGACTTTGTATTTGGCCTGGAGAGGATCTTGGGAAAAACACAAATTCATAGCCCGAATCACTTTTCCGATCTGGGTATACGTTTCAATCACTGGCGTGATTGTTTATTGGATGCTTTATAGGTGATGCGAACTATCGTCATCCTGGACTTAATACTGCTAAAGTGTTGCTGTCCATAAATGTAACTTATTGTTCTTTCTGGTGTTAAATATGTTTTTTGGCTATGATCTCAGAACACTTTGAGATAAGAGGGTAGATCGTGCCAAAATAACTGCCTAATTCTAATCTCGTCATCGTGAACTGCGCGAAGCATGCAGTGTGACGATCTCCCAGAATAGCTTATAGCTGTGGGATCTACAAGGGTCTCGTCCCCTCGACCCGTTCGTAAATAGACCTTTGGCCACTCACCGTCGCTCCGCTCCTCACAATGACGCGTGAAGGACTAATGCACCTTTTGAATTGTAAACTAGCATTTAGCACGTAAGAAGAGGAAGAACTTATGATTAAAACAGTTTTATTATTTGATATTGATGGAACGCTCTTATTGACTGGAGGAGCGGGTCAAATTGCTATCGATCAAGCATTTGAAGAATTATTTGGTGTGGCAGACGCATGGGGT
>JBLINS010000076.1:0-10498 GCA_047639455.1 Candidatus Omnitrophota bacterium | reverse complement strand
TCGCCAAAGGAATGAAAGACCAAGGCAAAGACAATCTGTGCGCAAGTATGATTGGTAGCTGCATGCTAATGCATATTCTCGGTTTAACCCCATTTAGTGTAATATATATACATTAATTATGACTATTACTATTAGAATCCCCAGACTTCTGACATGTGTCGCAATTGGAATTTTGCTAAGCACTTTAGCTTATGCGCAGGCTGGTATTAATATTGAAGCCAGCATTAATCCGGCACGATTATCTGTCGGCGAGAGTGCCAAATTATCTATTGTAGTTACTGGCGCTGGATCGGGTTTGCAAACGCCTCAATTGCCTCAATTGGACAACTTTCAATTTTATTCTCAATCACATTCTGAAGAGCTCTCTTTTGTGAATGGAAAAAGAACGTCTAGAAGTATATTCACTTTCATTTTGATTCCAAATACGTCTGGTAAACAAGTCATTGACCAAATCCAAGTGCCTATTAATGGCCGAATCTATAAGACTGGTGTTTTAGAAGTTGAGGTTCTCGATGGTGCTAGGAATTCCAATGCCGGCAGGTCTACAGTTCAGAATCGACCACCATCAGCGCGCATTGTTCCCGCCGCATCTGGCGATTTGCCACCGGAATACATGACTGGTGAAGAGATATTTGTTAGGCCATGGGTGGATAGAACTGAGGTATATATTAATCAGCCAGTTTACTTAACCTACACTATGTATACGAGAGCGTCAGCCACGTTTAAAGGTTTTGATAGTGAACCTATCACGACTGGGTTTTGGGTTGAAGACTTTCCACCACAAGGCTTGGCTACCCGTCACGAGAAGCAAATTGGTGGCCATCGTTATGTCATTGCTGATGTGAGAAGTATAGCCTTATTTCCAACTGAAGCTGGAGAAGTTGAGATCACTCCGGGCGATTTGAAAGTTGATGTCGAAATAACATCTAATGATCCATTCTCATCTTTTTATTCTAGGGATATATTTGGGCGCAGACGTTATGTGCCGCGTGCGGTTACAACGAAGGTTGAGACGCGTATTCTCAAAACAGATCCAATCAAGATTCTCGTTAAGGCTATGCCTGAGCAAGGCAAGTTGAATAGTTTTTCAGGTGCTGTTGGCCATTACACTTTGGATGCGTCGGTTGACTCTAGCGAGGTTGAAGAAGGTGAGGCGATTACGCTACGCGTGCGCCTGGCCGGCGAGGGTAATTTGAACACCGTGAGTTTGCCCAAAGTACCACTCTTAGATCACTTTAAATTTTATGAAGCCACTAGTTCTTTGAATTTGGTCAAAGACCGCTATATTATTGAAGGTGAAAAAATTGAAGAAACCGTTCTGATTCCCAAAAAAGCAGGTAGTTATACAATTCCTGCACTCGAATACACTTATTTTGATCCAAAAAACGAAAAGTATACGACTTTAAAAACTAAGCCAATTCAAATTAAGGTCAAGGCTGCCCCGCATGAACAATTGCCTAACTTTGACCGCCAAAAAACGAATATTGTTTCTCAGCCTGAAGAAACATATGCGGCACCCGCATTGGATATTGACATTCATTATTTAAAGGGTTCTATGGGCGTTCAACCCACAGGTGTTATACATCCTTTTTTGAATCGCTGGTTTTGGATATGGCATTTAGCAGCTGTTGGCGCCGTGTTTATCTTATTGATTCTAGCTAAGCTCTTTGAGTTGATTTTTAAACGTGGGAATACCGGTGCGCGTATTTCTCACCGCGTTGCTAAACAAAAATTAAAGTCAGCCAAAGCCAAAATAAAATCTGGCTATGAAAAGGAATTTTATGAAGCTATATATGCTTCTATTTATGAATATTTTTCTGGTAAATTAAATATTGAAATGGGGGCTGTGGGGGTAGGGCTTATTGAAGCGCGCTTGCAGCATAAAATATCTAATCATGAAATGCGAAGATTGAAGCGCTTGTTTTCAGAAATTGATTTTGGTCGGTTTTCTACCGCACACACCTCTGTGGATGATATGAGGGCACTATATAAAGAAGCTGATGATATGATATCAACTATCGAGAGGCAGCGTTTATGAAGAAGGTTAGCCTCTTGTCCTTAGCGTTGTTTTTGACTACGGTTTGTTCATCTATTGGAGTGGGTTTCGCGCAACAAAATTACGAAACTGATTTTTCAGAAGCTGTGCAATTGTATAAGCAAAATAAGTTTGATCAGTCAGCCGAGAAGCTTAACGCTCTATTGGAGCAAGGCGTTCAAACAGCTAATATCTATTATAATTTGGGCAATGCTAAATACAAGGCGGGTTTGATCGGTGAAGCAATTTGGTCCTATGAAAGGGCTCGGGTTTTGGCACCCAGGGATAAAGATATTAGGTGGAATTTGGAAACAGCCAAAGAAAGCGCCACTAAGCGTATTCGGTACCATGATCCGATCCTGACTTTGGATCAATTGAATTCCAAAGTGAATTACTTGGCATCTCGTGAAATAGCTATTTCTTTTACTGGGGCGATATTATTATTATGTGCATTAGCCCTACTTTATGTGCTAATAGCCCCATTGCGCGGTTTTTTGAGGGGATTAGCTATGTTGGACCTGTGCGTGATCCTCTTAATCTCTGTGCCACTTATGGCGCGCATGCGCGTACTGCAATCTGACTTATCCATTGTTCAAGAAAGAGAAGTTTATGTACGATATGGACCTGACGATAGCAATACCAAAGCTTATCTATTGCAAGAGGGATCCGAGGTTTCTATAGAAGAAGAGTCAAAAAATTGGTTCTTTATTCGATTTGGAGAAGCACAAAGTGGGTGGGTGCCCAAGGAGTCTTTATTGCGCATCAATGGCCCTAATACATGATCCACTGTGGCGTCGGTATTATTTTGAATACAAAAGCCCAAGTATTGTTAGCGCAACGAAATGCTGATGATAGTTTTGGAAACTACTGGGAATTTCCTGGTGGCAAACAAGAAATTGGTGAATCTTTAGATGAATGTGTTGTCCGTGAGGTTAAAGAGGAAGCGGATATACATATTCAAATTACAGCACCTTTTCATGAGCTTATTAATCCCTATAAAGATCAAGAAATTTCGCTACACTTTTTTTTATGTCAATATATGAGTGGTGACCCTAAACCATTAGAGTCACAAAAAATTCAATGGACTAATATGTCCTCATTAAAGGAATATCAATTCCCACCAGCTAATGAAATTATTATTCAAAAACTTTTACAGCATCATTCTATTCATTCCAGGAATTAAGTATTTTTTATTATACCTAATGTCCCATGTGACTCATCGTCGCCAGGGGATACCGGATGCACTAGGTGTCGCGCTTAAATACAAACCTTTAACACAAGTAGGCTGCACGAAATCCGCAACGCCTTTAGCAAGTTCATGTGTGGCTTTAGTTACTACGGCCGGTTATTACGTTAAAGGCCAAGAACCTTTTGATGAGCACAAAATCGGTGGAGACTTTTCTTATCGGTCTATTCCTAAGGACATACCACTGCCTAATTTAGTGCCGGCGCAATACACAATTGATCGTCGAACTGCACTGCTAGATACCAATACGCTCTTTCCTATAGATCGGCTTAAAGAGCTTAAAGAACAGGGCTGCATCCGTGAAGTTGCCAATACGCATTATAGTTTTTATAGTTATAGCTCGAGTGCAAATAGAGTCAGAGAAGGATCAGCTAAAGATGTCGCGCGAAGACTTAGATACGAAGGTGTCGACAAAGCAGTTATTATAACTGCCACTCCATTAAGCCAAGAAATTGCTTTTTTAGTTCAAAGATCGATAGAGGAAGAGGGTATTCAAACAGTATCTATTGGCTATAGCCAGCATGCCATTGAGGCTTTGAAGCCCCCTCGGACTTGTGTTTTGACACGGGGTGCATTATGTCGTCTGGATGAATATTTGGATGTGACCTTACAAATGAATTTATTAACATTTTTATTAAGCCAATTTAATAAATTACAGGCCCAGAACTCTATTGAAAAAATTGTGAATACAGTCGCTTCAATAGATCCTGCGGCTAAACCCGTGGTCCAAACGCGTCTTGATAAATCCAAAATACAGAGAGATTTATTCGAATGAAACATATAAAACTGGCAATTGTGTGTATAGTTTTGGCCTTAGGTGCGACATCATCCGTGATGGCAGCGGATGACTCAAAAGCATTAGTTTTTGCCACGTATGGGCAATTTCCGCCCTATCACGCTCTTAATTCTCAAGGCAAGAATGTTGGCTTTGACGTTGATTTGGCGCATGCTTTAGGCAAAAAATTGGGCAGAGAAGTCATTATCTTGCAAGTGCCTGAAAGAAAAATAATTGATTTCGTTTTGGAAGGCAAGGTTGATGCAATTGTTGGCATAACACGTAGTAAAGAGGGCACTAAGATTTTTAATTTTAGTGAACCTTATTTGCATCACAAAACACGTTTATTTGTGCAAGCGAATACAAATTTTGTAAAAAACTTCACTGATTTGCGTGGTTTGAGGGTTGGAATTCGCAAAGGTATTGATATCAATGCATACCTCAAAGTGGTCCCGGGTATCAATCCCGTACTTGAACCGGATACCGAGACCGGCTTGCAAGATTTGAGCAATCGCTTGATCGCTGTATTCATGGGCGATGAATATGAATGCGAATATGTAATTCAGAAAAATAATATGCGAGATATATTAACTTTGGGTGGGAGTTTTTTACTACGCAAACGTGTTATCGCCGTTGCTAAGGATAATGAACAGTTGTTGGAGAATATAAACACAGCCTTGCAAGAGCTGCGCGCTGATATGTCGCTTCAGATTATTCATGATCAATGGCTTATTCGTAACATTCGCTGGTCTGGATCGGGGCGCAAGTCGCTAATTCTACTGTTGGCTGTATTGGGCATTGTTGGCATCATTCTTTTGGTGTCGCTTACGTTTAATCAAAAGTTATCCGAAGCGGTCGCCGATCGCACCAAAGAAGTCGAGTCGGAACACTCACATTTTGAAAATATATTTGAACATGCAAGTGATGGAATTGTGGTCTTGAACCCCTTAACTTTTAAAGTTATGCAATCAAATCGTGCATTTGAGGATATATTACAATATTCGCAGCAAGAATTAGAAGAAATTCCATTGACGGACTTAGAATTGAATGACACTAATTTGCTTAAAACAAAAATTCAAGAAGCTATGCGTGGTGGTGATAACGTATTATTTGAAACACGTTTAGCTTCAAAGTCGCGCGAACCCATTGATTTTATTATTCATGCTAGAGCCATGCCGTATAAGGACAGGACGATGGTCGAGGCAATAGCCAGAGATATTACTCAGCAAAAAAAATTAGAGGTTATGAAAGACACAATTTTGCAGGACGTGGCGCATGAGTTAAAAACGCCTATGGCCAAATTATCCATGTCGCTGGAATTGTTAGAAAAGAAAGTTCCTAATAGCGATAAGGTTGATCGGCACTTTGACACTTGCCGAAGATCTATGGTGCGATTACAAAATACTATTGAGGGTATCTTGAACTTGTCGCGTTTAGAGTCGCATGCGGCTGAAGTTCATATGGAAGAAATTGGTTTACAGGATGTGCTTACGAGCATTATCCAGGAATTACAAATGTTTGCTGATCGAAAAAATATAACATTATCAGTCAAATTTGATACCGAAGAAACTGCCAGCATTCGGGGTGACTTAGAAATGATACGTCGTTTGTACATTAATTTGATTCATAACGCGATCAAATACACCACGGCTGGTACTGTTAGCCTGCTATTAACGCGTGACGAGCAATTTGTTAAAGTCGCCGTTAAAGATTCTGGCATTGGTTTGAGTAGAGAAGACTTGACTAAAATATTTGAGCGATTTTACCAAAAATCAGCGGCTAATGAGGGCAGTGGAGTAGGTTTGACTATTTCTCAGAAGATTGTTTCTTACCATAATGGTTCCTTATGGGCAGAAAGCGATGGCGTGGATTGCGGATCAGCTATGCTCACTATGTTTCCTTTGTATGACTTTAATCAGATTAAAGCATGATACAATTCGCAGACAAAAAAATAAAACGGAGTTTAAGATGAGCACGGTAATAGTAAATAAGTCAGATGATAGCAGTGGACGCACTGAGAAAAAAAGGGCCAATTGGGATGATTATTTCATGAATATCGCTCGTGAAGTCTCAACACGTTCAACCTGTGACCGCAAGTTTGTGGGAGCTGTAATCGTCAGAGACAAAACGATTCTTTCGACTGGATATAATGGCTCTGTGCGTAAGCTGGAGCATTGCGATGAGGTCGGCCACATGATGGAAGAAGGTCATTGCGTCGCTACTATTCATGCGGAAGCCAATGCGATTATACAGGCAGCTAAAAATGGAGTTCGCATTGATGGAAGTACGGTCTATACGACAGCGAGTCCATGCTGGTACTGCTTTAAGTTGATTGCCAATGTGGGCATAAAAAAGATTTGTTTCGGGGAATTTTATCGAGATGAACGTATCTTCAAGTTATCAGAAAAATTAAAGATTGAATTGGTGGACATGAAAAATGAGTGAATCTAATTTATTTTTACAACAATTTGAAGTTGGTTTGATGGACAACTTCGTCTATTTTATCGGGGATAAAAATACACGTGAAGTTCTAGTCGTGGATCCCGCGTGGGAGGTAGACACCATACTTACAAAAGCTAAGGAATCCGACGTCAAAATTACTGGGGCGTTAATTACCCATCACCACTATGACCATACAAATGGCGTTGAAGAGTTGTTAAAAACACATGATATCCCTGTATATATTAATCAGGCGGATATACCTTATCTAGAATTTAAGAATAATAATTTAAAGCCAGTCGAAAGTGCACATAAAGTCCAATGCGGAGCAATCGAAATAGAGTTAATTCACACTCCAGGACATACGCCTGGATCACAGTGTTTTCATGTGCAGGATTCACTTGTTTCGGGCGATACTTTATTCATTAATGCTTGCGGCAGATGTGACTTTGAGGGCGGCAGTCCCGAAGAAATGTATCTTAGTCTAAATAAACGCTTGGGCCGCTTGAGCGATAATACGATTTTGTATCCAGGGCATAATTATGCTGCCACTCCAACAGATACCATGGGTGCGCAGCGCCAAACAAACCCCTATTTATTAGTTGATTCACTCCAAAACTTCTTAAATATGCGCGGTTGACCCAGTATTTAGCATATCCAGTCTGGGATTAACATAATTTGTAGCATATGGTATACTCTTGCTTCCAAAAATTTGAATAACGGGGTGTAGCTCAGCTTGGCTTAGAGCGCCCGCTTTGGGAGCGGGAGGCCGAAGGTTCGAATCCTTTCGCCCCGATATTCAAAAAAGGATTCGAAGTGAGAAACCGCCGAGCGAATAGCGAGGATCAGCCACCTCTGTGGCGACAGGTTTCGGGTGGGTTCCGGATGGGCGTGAGCAAAGCGCGAAGCAGCGGCAAGCCCAGTAGGACCGAATCCTTTCGCCCCGATATTCAAATGAATCTACTTCATTAAAGTCTGTACCCACATAATCACCATATCCTCCACAATATGATAGTTTAGACTTTATTTCATTGCTACGCATGGATCCAGTTACACGGCTTTGTGACGAGCTCTCACCGATATGGTGTGAACATAATTCTGACAAACAACACACCATACCTGTGGAGCTTTCTTCATCACAAAATACGTCAACAATCATAATTGTTCCGGACATAGTGATTATGCGGGCACAAATAATTAATGTCGCGATTTGTTAGAAGGTGTGGTCTAAAGTTATGTTTGGCCGCACTAAAAAAACAAAAGGTGGCACCTATAGGCAGCGGGCTTCCAGCACCGCCGCAGAGCCTACGTAAATGGAGCGCCTACAAAGCCTCCGGCTGAAAAGCACTCTCTATATTAATGAAGCATCCTGGATGAGTCTTTGGGGCTGTCCAAAACCTGCGGTTTTAGAGGCGCCAGTCTAGGGGCGTAGCCCATTAAAAGTCTAAAAGAGTTGTTTGTCGCTTCTACGCTTAACTGTTGCCAGAATGACGCATCCTGGATGAGTCTTTGGGGCTGTCCAAAACCTGCGGTTTTAGAGGCGCCAGTCTAGGGGCGTAGCCCATTAAAAGTCTAAAAGAGTTGTTTGTCGCTTCTACGCTTAACTGTTGCCAGAATGACGCATCCTGGATGAGTCTTTGGGGCTGTCCAAAACCTGCGGTTTTAGAGGCGCCAGTCTAGGGGCGTAGCCCATTAAAAGTCTAAAAGAGTTGTTTGCGTCGCTTCTACACTTAACTGTTGCCAGGCAGGTGCTCCTCAGGATGGGATTTTAGAAACACTTGGATTCAGACACACAAAACTTGACACTCTCCTATGATAATGGAGATCGTACAAGCCTTAGGTGGCTTAGGTGAAAAAAAATCTTGAAATTTTGCTGAGTGATCGGGATAATACGCTTATGAAGACATTTTTGAGATTATTTTCATTAGCGCTAGTCGCGTTTTTAGTCGTGGGATGCTCGTTAAGCACATGCCTTGCAGCAGCTCATGCATATACTGACGATGCAGTTGAAGAGGCAGTTCAGGGGCGAGAGTCTATTGATGCAGCTATTGATGAATTGATTATGACATTTAGGCCGCCCGTGATGACTGCTAGAGGCAGTGTGCATATGCCAGCTTCAAATGGTCGTGGTTCAGCGATGATGGATGTCGAAAGCATGCGCCTAAAGCGCCAAAGAGTTTATCAACAATTACGTCTCCTTTCGGAAAATAACGATTCCCCAGAAGCTCAATCCAGTTCTTCTTTATGAGTAGCTGGTTCCAGCGAATTGTAGTATCACCCACCTTAATACTCACTTTTTTCTTAGTTGTTCTTTCTGCAACGGATTCCAATGCTGCTAGAAGCGTCACCAACTCAACCAAACTTAATGAAGGTATTCTGGCAGGATCAGCTGGCGATTGGTCGAGTGCCAAAGATTATTTTTTAGAAATTAATGCAGATAATGCAGGGCATCCGCAGGCTTTATATAATTTGGGATTATCGAATGCCAAATTAGGTCGGGAGCTATTGTCCTTAGCTTGGTTCATCAGTTACGTGCAGAGTTACCCTGAGACAATACATAGAAATCAATTATTAAGCGCAATAGACGAGTTATTTTTGGATAGTCAACAGCATATCAGGGATCTCTTAATCCAAGCCGAAAACTCTGCTGACGGATTAGGTGGAGGGCAGGCTCGTATTGAGGCATATTCTACATTGGCAAAGGTTTATGCTGGTATGGGCTGGTTTGCAGAGTCAGAAAGTTTTTGGCGACGTTATCATCGTTATGTGCCTAAGGGTAATGCAGATAATCATGACATTATGCTTAAAGATTATAGTATGAATTTAATTTTGGCAGGCTCCTATGAAATAGCAGACGAACGAATATCCGAAATAACTAATCGTCAAATCAAAAAAGAATTAAAGGTCATTCTAGAAAAATATTATCAACCCAGACCTTTAGCTTGGCTAATGGGCTTGTTTAATAGAAAGCCGTATCCTCGCCAAATATCTTCAGAAGAACTTGTTCAACAAGCGCGGGCTGATATGAATAATGCCTATATTTCGAATACAGCCGCTGTTTTAGAGGCACTCAAAATGCTTCCACCTAAGGAATTTCCCACCAAACTCACCGAAATAGCCCAGGCACACATCTTAGCCATAACTTATTGGCAACGAGCTCATAGCCAATTAATATTAGAATAGAGTTTTGATTAGGCAGTGTCATTCAGACTGTGTCATAAAGCTTATTAACCGCGTCATTGCGAGGCGCGCAGTGAGCGGTCGACGAATAAGGAGACCTCTCTTGCGAACGGGCTGAGTCAGTGAAGCCCCTAGCAACGCGGCAATCTGGAGCTGCATTGGATAACAGGTGTCGAATATTAATAAAGTTGATTAGATATTAGTCTTAGATTGCCACTTCGCTGCTACCGCGCTCATCGCAATGACATTAATCTCAAGATGCCTTGGACACACACAATTAGGTATTCTAAAAGAGAAGCCATTAGGTGAGTGAACCCCAACCCGAAAGGTGGGTAAGGTTCGAGCCGGGTTAGCGTCCAGCTAACGCGAAAGGGGTCGGTTAAAAGTTGAGCCGCGCGTGGCGTCCAGCCACCCCAAAAGGTGAATGACTAAAATTTGAGCCGGGCTTGGCGCAGCCAACCCGAAAGGCGGCTAACTCGAAAAAGATTTTTCGTAAGTTCTGTCTCTGGCGAGGCTAGTGCCAAAATTACACTCCGCCACGTATATGGAAATACGTAAGGAGTGGAATTTTAGGGTAGGTGAACCCCGAGCCGGGCTTGGCGCAGCCAACCCGAAAGAAGAGAATTAAGGTTTTTTATCAGAATAGCTCTCTAGCAAGGCGCAGTATAAAAATGAGGTGGGTAAAGTTCGCGCCGGGCGTGGCGTCCAGCCACCCCAAAAGGTGAATGACTAAAATTTGAGCCGGGCTTGGCGCAGCCAACCCGAAAGGCGGCTAACTCGAAAAAGATTTTTCGTAAGTTCTGTCTCTGGCGAGGCTAGTGCC
>JBLINS010000075.1:0-10549 GCA_047639455.1 Candidatus Omnitrophota bacterium | reverse complement strand
ACAACTAATTGCTTAGCCCCTTTGGTTAAAGTAATTAAGGATAAATTTGGATTCAAAAAAGGATTCATGACCACTATTCATTCTTATACGAATGATCAAACCGTGCTTGATATTGGCCATAAAGATTTGCGTCGCTCACGTGCAGCTGGCCTGTCTATGATTCCAACAACTACGGGTGCTGCTAAAGCAGTTGGTTTGGTATTGCCTGAAGTTAAAGGCCATATCGACGGTGTTGCTATTCGCGTACCTACGCCAAATGTATCTGTTGTTGATCTTGTTTGTGAAGTCGATAGAGACGTCACTAAAGAAGAAATCAATGACGAGCTTAGAAGAGCTGCGGGTGCCGAGCTTAAGGGTATATTACAAGTATGTGATAGCCCATTAGTTTCTAAGGATTTTAATGGCAATCCACATTCATCTATTGTTGATTCTGCTTTGACAAATGTTGTTGATGGCAAAATGATCAAGGTATTTTCTTGGTATGACAATGAATGGGGCTATTCTAGCCGCGTTGTTGACTTAGCTGCTTTTATTTGGGCTAAAGAATTACAAGCTGCTTAATTAAGTTAGGGAAAACTGTATGAAACAAAGCATTCGTGATTTAGATCTCAAAGATAAAAAAGTTCTTATCCGTGTTGATTTTAATGTGCCTTTAAATGAGGCTCTAGAAATCACGAATGATAATCGCATACAGGCTTCTTTACCTACGATTCAATTTGCTTTAGAAAAAGGCGCCCAAGTGATTCTTATGAGTCACTTGGGTCGTCCTAAAGGCAAAGTGAATGCTTCGATGAGCTTGGCGCCAGTTGCCAAGCACCTCAAAGGTTTATTGAACCGCGAAGTCGTGATGTGTTCTGACTGTGTTGGAGAGGCTGTTGTGGCTGAAGTGAATGGCGCGTCTAAAGATGCGGTTGTTTTATTAGAGAACTTACGCTTTCATTCCGAAGAAGAAGCTAATGACCCTGATTTCGCTAAGTCGCTTGCGGCTTTAGGTGATGTATTTGTGAATGATGCCTTTGGAACTAGTCACCGTGCGCATGCATCTGTGGCAGGTATTGCAGAACATCTTAATTCGGCTGCTGGCTTTCTTTTAGAAAAAGAAGTTAAATTTTTGGGCGATGCCACTCGTGATGCGAAAAAGCCCTTTGTATTGATATTGGGTGGATCAAAAGTTTCTGACAAAATTTGTTTAATTGAAAATATGATTAGCAAGGTGGACAAAATCATTATTGGTGGAGCTATGGCTTATACCTTTATGAAGGTTCAAGGCAAATCCGTTGGAATGTCTAGGGTCGAAGAAGACCGACTTGTTACAGCACAGGATATATTAGATAAGGCTAAGGCCGCTAATGTCGAAATCCTTTTACCAGATGATAATCTTTGTATTCAAGAATTTAAGAATGACGCCCCGTCCAAAATTTGTGAGAATGGTATGGATGATGGTTATGAAGGTGTTGATATTGGCCCCAAGACTATGGCTAAGTTCACACAAGCACTCGAAGGCGCTCAGACAATTGTTTGGAATGGCCCTATGGGTGTATTCGAAATGAGTAATTTTGCTAAGGGTTCACGCGCTATTGCTGATAAGTTAGCAACACTGAATGATGCTGTAACAGTAATTGGCGGTGGCGACACAGCTGCTTGCGTTATTCAATTTGGTTTAGATAGTCAAATGACACATATTTCGACTGGTGGGGGAGCTTCTCTCGAATATTTAGAAGGTAAAGAATTACCTGGAATCACTGCTATTCCAGAAACAACTAAGGTGTAATCATGCGTAAAAAAATCATTGCTGGAAATTGGAAACTAAATAAAACTTTGAATGAATCCATTCAATTGGTGACTTTGCTTAAAAGAAATTTTAATGTAGATAATGGTGTCGAAATTATTGTATGCCCAGTCTACACTGCACTTGCTAGTGTTAATGAAATAGCAAACGAATCTCCAATTAAGGTTGGATCTCAGAATATATATTGGGAAGAGTCTGGTGCTTTTACCGGTGAAGTATCTGGGTCCTTATTAAAGGATGCAGGTTGCACCTATGCTATTATCGGTCATTCTGAACGAAGGCAGTTCTTTGGTGAAACAGAAGCAAGTGTCAATCAACGTATTCTAGCGGCTGATAAAAATAACCTTATTCCAATTGTCTGCGTGGGTGAACTCTTAGAAGAAAGAGAATCTAATCAAACAGAAGCTGTGATTGATAAACAAATTCGCGGTGCCTTTAAAGAAATTTCGGCTGATATAGCCGCCAAGGCCGTTATTGCTTATGAACCTGTATGGGCCATTGGCACGGGCAAAGTTGCGACACCTGAACAAGCTCAAGAAACACATGCTTTTATTCGTAAATTAATGCAAGAATTATATGGTGAAGCCATAGCCGCTAAAGTAGCTATTCTTTATGGTGGTTCCGTTAAGCCAGGTAATGCTGCTGAAATTTTGGGCCAAGCCGATGTGGATGGAGCCTTAGTTGGTGGAGCTAGCCTAAAAGTAGAAGATTTTTCTGCAATTATTCAAGCCGCTGAAGGAGTTAAAGTATCATGATTATTTTTGTAACTATATTACATGTCATCGCCTGTCTTGTGCTGATTGGTGTCATTTTGATTCAATCTGGGCGTGGTGGCGGTTTGTCCGAAATGTTAGGTGGTGCAGGTCAGCCAGCTCAGAAGATGTTTGGTACGCAAACATCTAGTTTTTTGGGTAAAGCAACCACTTATTGTGCCGTTATGTTTTTGATCACATCAGTGGCTCTCGGTGTTTTGACATCGCAAAAGTCTAAGTCGCTTATGAGTGGTGCTGAAATCAAGCCATTCTTTGATCAAACAACTACTTCAGACCAGCTCGACCCCGAAAATGCTAAGGCTGCTCTAGCTAAGGCTCAAGCTGAATTAGAAAAGCTTTTGCCAAAGAAAGCTGAGCAAACTGATATCGTGAACGCGAAAAAAGCTGTGAAAGCCGTGGTTGAAAAACCCGTCACAGAAGCCGCATCTGTTCTGACCATCACGCCTCCAGCAGAGGATTCAAAGTAAGTATTTGACTGCTTCAGCGTTTAAAATCATGTTTTTAAAAATGCCGCGATATATACTCGCGGCATTTTTTTTGTTCAATGTCTCATTTGTGGACGCTGATGAGTCGCGCCAGGGCGGCACTTATGTTCCGTCTGTTCTAGCGGATGCAACCACATTATTGCCTATTATGGCCTCAGACCAAGTCTCTCACCTAGTGATTGGGAATGTGTTCAATGGATTATTAAAATATAATCCCAATATCGAATTAGAGGGCGACTTGGCTGAATCATGGGAAGTCTTAGATGAGGGCAAGACGATTCTTTTTCACTTAAAGGCCAATATATTTTGGCATGATGGTCAGCCTTTGACGGCTCGCGACATAGAATTCACTTATCAAACATTGGTCAATCCAGAGGTTCCCACACCTTATAAAGGTGATTTTTTGGGCATTGAGTCTTTGGAAGTTATTGATGAATTAACAGTTCGAATCAAGTACAAAGAAGCGCTTAGTCCCGCATTATCTAGTTGGACGACATGGATTATCCCCAAACATTTATTGGAAAATGAAGACTTTTTAAAAACGGATTTTGCGCGCAACCCAATTGGATCAGGACCGTATAAGTTTAAACGTTGGAAAACGGGTGAATTCATTGAGGTAGTCGCTAATGAGAATTATTTTGAAGGCCGTCCTAATTTGGATAGAATTATTTACCGCATTATTCCCGATCAAACCACTACCTTTTTAGAATTACATCAACAAAGCATAGACAGCATGGCCTTAACGCCTTTGCAATTCAAAAAACAAACCGACTCAAAATACTTTGAGGATACCTTTGATAAATATAGATACCCGTCTTTTGGTTACACCTATATGGCTTTTAATTTGGAGCGACCATTATTCAAACAGGGGCGTATACGTCAAGCTATTGATATGGCGATTAATAAGGACGAAATCATAGATGCAGTCCTGATGGGGTATGGCAGGCCTTTAACAGGTCCTTTTAGCCCTGAATCATGGGCTTATAATCCATTAATCACTCCGCGCGCACATGATATTAAGGGTGCCAAAGTAATACTCAAACAAATGGGCTGGGTGGATGCGGATAATGATGGCGTTGTAGATAAAGACGGTCAAGCGTTTGAATTCACTATAGTTACGAGCCAGGGTAATTTTCAAAGGAAGTTGACTGCCGAAATCATTCAACGCCGCCTCAAAGACATTGGCATTGACGTTAAAATCAAAATATTGGAGTGGTCAGCCTTTATATCTACTTGCGTCGACAAACATGATTTTGATGCTGTTATATTGGGCTGGGGCTTGTCGCGCGATCCCGATCCAAATGATATATGGCATTCTTCAAAGACGGGGCCTGGTGAGTTTAACTTCATCTTTTATAGCAATGCAGAAGTGGACGATCTCATCGGGGTAGGACGCCGTGAATTTGATACGGATAAGCGCCAAGCGGCATATCACCGTATTCACGAATTGATTCATATAGATTCGCCCTATATATTCTTATACGTTGGGGATTCATTACCTATTATTCATCAGCGTTTTTCTAATATAGAGCAAACGTCCATAGGATTGGGCTATAACTTTAATGATTGGTATGTGGGAGAAGATGAGCGGCGTTATACACGCTTCAAATTAAACTCATGATTAAATTCATCCTTCGCAAAATCGTCTTTTTAATCCCCGTTTTTATCGGCATCACTCTGGTGACCTTTACCGTGACTGAAATGGCGCCAGGGGATCCGGTTGATATTCAAACTAGCCTAAATCCCAAAGTGTCGTTAGAGACTAAAGAAAAGCTCAAGGAATTATACGGCTTGAACAAACCTTTGCATGAGCGTTATGTGATTTGGGTTAAGAATATGATTGTCTTTGATTTTGGTAATTCTTTCACTGATGGACAAAGTGTTAATGCAAAAATCGCTTCGCGTATTCCGGTGACTTTATTATTGAATGGTTTGTCCTTATTCTTTGTATTAATTATTGCCATACCCTTGGGCGTGCAATCAGCCATTAAGGAGAATAGTGCCTTTGATCATTGGGTGAGTGTTTTTGTCTTCATTGGTTTTGCATTGCCCACATTTTGGTTAGCATTAATGCTCATGACTTTATTTGGTATTCATTGGCATGTTTTGCCTGTGTCTGGCATCACTTCATTGGACTTTGATTTGATGAATGGCTGGCAACAGTTTTGGGATTTAGCGCGCCATTTGATCTTGCCCATACTCGCTTCAACGATTACTCATTTGGCGGGCATCACCAGATTCATGCGCGCGAGCATGTTAGAAGTTCTTAACCAGGATTATATTCGCACAGCCAAGGCTAAGGGCTTGTCCTATCATGAGATTTATTATAAACACGCCTTAAGAAATGCATTACTGCCAATCATCACCATCCTTGGATTATCTGTTCCCGGTTTATTGGGCGGCTCTGTGATTTTTGAAACTGTTTTTGCCCTACCTGGGATGGGCAAACTTATGTATGACGCGGTGATGTCACGAGATTTTCCAGTTTATATGGCCGTCTTAGTCATAGGCGCCATTTTGACCCTAATTGGTAATTTGATCGCGGATATATCATATCGCATAGCGGATCCGCGCATAGGTTGGGACGCATGAATAAGACCTTAACTCGAATCGCCCTAGCTTGGATTGGTCTCATAGGCATATGTGCGCTAGGCGCCTCATTCTTAGCCCCATATGATCCTGGCTTTATCAATGTCACGCAGGCGTTGGACGCACCATCCTGGGCACATTGGATGGGCACTGATCATTTGGGTCGCGATGTCTTGAGTCGCCTCATGCACGGAGCTAAGGTGTCTTTTGAAGTAGGTTTTTTGTCAGTTGGCATATCGACTATTATTGGCGTGGCGATTGGCGCTATATCTGGTTATTGGGGGCGTTGGGTAGATAAGGGGCTAATGGCCTTTGTGGACATAATGTTATGTTTCCCGGCTTTCTTTTTAATTCTATCGGTGATTGCCATTGTTGATGAACCTGGCATTGGACCCATTATTTTGATTATTGGTTTGACGAGTTGGATGGGCACTGCACGTTTAGTGCGTGCTGAAGTATTGACGCTCAAAGAAAGAGAATTTGTGATTGCTGCCAAAGTATTAGGCACGTCTCATTGGCGCATGCTAATCAAACAATTAATACCCAATGCTATGGGCCCCGTATGGGTCACAATGACATTGGGTGTGGCCTCAGCTATATTGGTTGAGAGTGGATTGAGCTTTTTGGGAATAGGTGTACAGCCACCACATCCATCATGGGGTAATGTCTTAACCGATGGTAAGGCCGCCTTAGGTGTGGCTTGGTGGTTAACGTTGAGCCCAGGGTTATGTATATTATTCACCGTACTTTCTTATAATATTGCCGGAGAAGCATTAAGGACTAAGTTGAATGTCAAAAAGTAATCCCGTCATCAGGCAACATGCGTTGTGAAAATGATTACTCACGTCATTGCGAGGCGCGCCTGCCTGCCGGCAGGCAGGCGCAGCAAGCAACGCGGCAATCTATGACTACATTGGGTACTAACTGTCGAATATTAGTAAAGTTGAATAGTAATAGTCTTAGATTGTGCCCGTGCCTGGCCACAAATCCAGGACACCAATGCCGGCGAATTAGAAGTAGCCGGCCCACGGCCAAAAAACGGCCTCGCAATGACGTGCACTTAATGGGCAACTTATTATGACAAATATATTAGATATCAAATCATTGAGCGTGACATATAAGTCGCGTGAGGGTCAGGGTTGGCCGGCTTTGCGAGGCATTGATTTTGGCGTTAAAGCAGGTGAAGTAGTGGCTTTGGTCGGTGAGTCTGGGTCAGGGAAGAGTACAGTGGCGTTATGTATAGGGCGTTTGATTGAAGCAGCTCAAGCTGAGATTAAGGGTCAAATATTGTTTAATGGTCAAAATACTTTAGATATGTCCGAAAATGATATTCGCGAATTGAGACGTCATCAATTGGGCTATGTATTCCAAAATCCTCATTTATCACTCAATCCAGTTATTCTGATTCAAGAACAATTAGATGAATCTGTATCGACAAAGAAATATAATTGGGTAGAGCTCTTAACAAAACTGCAATTCAAAGATCCGGAACGTGTATTAAAAAGCTACCCACATGAATTGTCTGGCGGTATGAAGCAACGCATTATGATTGCTATGGCTATGGCCAAAAAGCCCAAATTACTTATTGCTGATGAACCGACCACGGCACTAGATCCTACAGCCCAATTAGAAATCATTGAATTGATTCAAACTCTCAAATCAACCTTTGATACAACCGTTTTATTCATCACACATGACTTAATGATAGCTAAAACAATAGCTGATCATATTCTAATCATGAATAGTGGTTCAATCGTTGAGGTAATCGATAATCAAAAACAGCCCCAACCTCAATCTGACTATGGCCAAAAACTATACGCCGCATCTTTTTTGCCCAAAGTTCCTAAAACAAAGATTAATATTAATCCATGACGACTTTATTGGAAGTTAAGGATGTAGACAAGGCGTATACCCTGCGTGGTGGTGATTATGCGCATCCCAAAAAGCTTATGGCTTTGAATCACGTGTCTTTAGAACTTAATGCAAAAGAAACTTTAGGTTTGGTTGGTGAATCCGGCTCAGGTAAGTCTACTTTGGCCAAAATTATTTTGGGCATAGAAAAAAGGACTCAAGGCTTGATAAATTTTGATGGGCAAGAGCTTAAGGTTTGGGATAAGTCTGTACGTGCGCGCATGCAAATTATTTTTCAGAATGCGCTGGCTTCACTTAATCCGCGTATGCGTGTTGAAGACATGCTTAAAGAACCCTTTATAGTGCATGGAATTACGCCCCCACAAGGATTACAAAAGCGTTGTGCTGAATTATTAGCGAGTGTGCATTTAGACGCAAACTTCATGAATAAGTATGCACATGAGTTGAGTGGGGGTGAGGCTCAACGGATAGCCATTGCCAGAGCCATTGCTTTGAATCCAAAGCTATTGATATGCGATGAGGCCGTGAGTTCTTTAGACGTGATTGTACGCGCCCAAATCATGGACTTACTTCTCGAATTACAGGATCAATACGATATGGCCTATCTCTTTATATCACATGATTTTGGTGTGATTCGTCATATGAGTGACCGTATAAGTGTTATGGAGAATGGCTGCATCGTCGAAACAGGCCCTTCCCAAGACTTATTTTTGACCCCAAAGACCGCTTATACCCAAAGGCTTATTCAAGCCTCATTTTTATAGAAATCTGATATAATATCTGGCTCTCGAACACAAAAGGAGTTTTTATGTCACAAGTTATTGAAAAGACTGAAGATACGTTAAAAATTGGGCGTTTTGAGTTTAAGTCCCGCTTAATCGTGGGCACGGGTAAATATAGTAGTTTTGAAGTGATGGAAGAAGCCTTAGAAGCTTCTGGAACTGATTTAGTTACTGTTGCTATTCGCCGCGTTAATCTTGATTCTAGTGAACCGACACTTTTGGACCATATTGATTTAAAAAAATATCAATTATTGCCTAATACCGCTGGCTGTTTTACGGCTGAAGAAGCTATTCGTATTTCGCGTTTGGCGCGCTCGGCTTGCCAAACAGAATTGATTAAATTAGAAGTGATAGGCGACAAAAAAACATTAATGCCTGACAATGAGCAAACATTGGAAGCAGCTAAGGTTTTGATTAAAGAAGGTTTTGTTGTTATGCCATATTTTGGTGATGATCCTGTGATGGCCAAAAAGCTAGAAGATATTGGCTGTGCATGCGTTATGCCTTTGGCGTCACCCATTGGATCGGGGCAGGGCATATTGAACAAAACAAATATTGAATTCATTAAAGAAGCTGTTAGTATTCCAGTCATTGTTGATGCAGGTGTTGGTACAGCATCAGATGCCGCTATTGCAATGGAATTAGGTGTGGATGGCGTTTTGATGAATACAGGTATTGCTGCAGCAAAGGATCCTGTTCAAATGGCTAAGGCTATGCGCTTAGCTGTAGAGGCGGGTTATATTGCTTATAGATCTGGCCGTATGGCCAAATTGCGTTATGCCAATGCATCTAGTCCTACAAAGGGTTTGATTGAATAGCGTGGGTCATTGTGAGGGTTTGATTGAATAGCGTGGGTCATTGTGAGCCGTTTTTTGGCGTAACAACCTCACAGAAAATGAGTGTTATTGGTTGAGTAGGTTTATTTTTTAGCCTATTAAAGTTTTTTTTCTGTGAGATCCTTACGTCGCAGCTACGCGCTCCTCAGGATGACGTGTTGCAATGAGACGTGAGGCTCTTACAGATTAGTTCCCGTGATTATGCGGGGTGATGAAGGGGAAAGTTATGTCAGACAAAGTATATGAATTAGGATTATTAGCTGGAGACGGAACGGGACCAGAGGTCACGCGTGAAGCAGTTAAGGTGATGGAAGTGGTTGCCAAGCGTGATGGTTTTGGGATTAATTGGACTGAGCTACCTTATGGTGGTGAGCGCTATTTGAAGTCTGGCGAGATCTTAAGCGATGACGAAATGAATGCTATGCGCAAATTTGATTCTATTTTGCTTGGCGCTATCGGTCACCCCGATGTTAAACCAGGCATATTGGAGCGCGGTTTATTGCTCAAGGCTCGTTTTGGACTAGAACAATACATTAATTTAAGACCCGTCAAATTGTATCCCAATGTATGGACACCTTTAAAAGACAAAACTTGCGACGATATAGATTTTGTTGTTGTGCGTGAAAATAATGAAGGTCTTTATGTGGGTGAAGGTGAATTTCAAAACAAGGGCACGGCTGATGAGGTGGCTTTGCAAGTTTCTAGAAATACTCGCAAAGGTGTAGAACGTTGCATACGCTATGCTTTTGAATTCACGCGCAAAAGAGATAAACGCAAAAAATTAACTCTTTGCGGTAAGACGAATGTTTTAACTTATGCACATGACTTATGGTGGCGTGTGTTTCAAGAAGTAGCTAAAGAGTACACAGATATTGAAACTGATTACGCGCATGTTGATGCGACTTGTATGTGGATGGTCAAAAATCCAGAATGGTTTGACGTGATTGTTACTGACAATATGTTTGGCGATATTATCACTGATTTGGCGGCTATGATTCAAGGCGGAATGGGAATAGCAGCTGGTGGAAATATTAATCCCGAAGGTGTGTCGATGTTTGAGCCTATTGGTGGCTCTGCACCCAAATACACAGGTCAGAATATCATTAATCCATTGGCGGCTATATGCGCTGGAGGAATGCTTTTGGAACAATTAGGACAGTCGAAGTCGGCAACATCTATTGAAAAAGCTGTGATGAATGTGACGCCTAAATTAAAGAGTTTGTCAGCCGGAAAAATGGGCTATTCAACTCAAGAAGTGGGTGATTTGGTTGTGGGAGAATTAGCAAATGGCTAGTAAGAAACAAGCATCTAATGCGAATGTAGCCATTATGGGTGCAACGGGTGCTGTGGGCAAAGAATTGCTCAAAATTTTGGCTCAACGCAAATTTCCTATTGGTGAATTGCGTTTATTGGCCTCTAAGCG